>CASEVT010000059.1 GCA_949291445.1 uncultured bacterium
AAACTTTTCGACCGAATGTTTCGTTCCTACAGAAACTATCTCAAACTTAAGCTCGGCAACTCGGGCTATATAATTTGCTTATATCAGATAATTAAAAGTAATTTGTTATTCCTTCATAGCCCTCAAACAAACCTCGCTTACCGTCGTTTGAGTAAGTTTCTGTAACTCACTTCACAAAGCTCGGGCTTTGGAATTGTTCAAGGCTACTGTGTGGTTAATGAAGTTTTTAGCTTGTAGGTCGAGATTTCTACTCTAACAAAAAACTTTTAAACAAATTAACGCTTTTTTGTTATAATAGCACTCAAAGAAAAGAATAGAGGTAAAAAGTGATTAAAGAACAATATTATCCGCAAGAGATAGAACCGAAATGGCAAGGAGTATGGGAAGAAAATGGTCTTGGGCAAACAGATGATAATTCCGAAAAACCAAAGTATTATGCGCTTTCAATGTTTCCATATCCATCAGGTAAATTGCACATGGGACACGTTAGGAATTACACAATCACTGATGTAATAGCGCGATTCAAGAAAATGCACGGATATAATGTTCTTCATCCGATAGGCTGGGATAGTTTCGGGTTGCCGGCAGAAAATGCCGCAATGCAGCATGGCGAAAATCCTGAAAAATGGACGGATGAAAATATTGCTTATATGAAAATGCAATTGAAACGTCTGGGATTAATGTACGACTGGAACAGAGAAGTTGCGACCTGCAAACCGGATTATTATAAATGGACACAGTGGTTGTTTTTGCAACTCTACAAAAAAGGTCTGGCATACAAAAAAGAAGCAGCAGTAAACTGGTGTGACAAATGCGCAACGGTTCTGGCAAACGAACAGGTAATTGACGGAAAATGCTGGAGATGCGATAGCGTTGTTGAGAAGAAATATCTTTCACAGTGGTTTTTGAAAATTACTGAATATGCAGAACAGCTTCTTGATGATATAGATAAGCTCGAGGGATGGCCCGACAGTGTAAAAATCATGCAAAAAAACTGGATCGGCAAATCTAAAGGCGCAATCTTAAAATTCAAGGTAAAAGAAATAGAAGGATTGGAGATTCCGGTCTACACTACACGCCCTGACACAGCGTATGGAATTACATATCTGGTTGTGGCACCGGAGTATAAGGATATTGAAAAACTGACATTGCCAGAACAAAAAGAAGCTGTAGAAGCTTATCGCGAAAATGCAAGAAAAATGACAGAAATCGAAAGACTTTCTACAGAAAGAATAAAAACCGGTGTACCGTTGGGTACGCATGGCATAAATCCGTTTACCGGTGAGGAATTCCCTCTTTGGACAGCGGATTATGCACTGGTAGAATACGGAACGGGTGCTGTTATGGCTGTTCCGACACACGATGAAAGGGATTTTGATTTTGCAAAAAAATATAACCTGCCTATGAAGGTTGTTATCCAAAACCCTGAAAATCCCTCAGATTGCAAGGATTGTGCTTATACAGAATCTGGCATAATGGTCAATTCCGGTGAATTTGACGGTATGACAAATGAAGCCGCTAAAAAAGCAATGACTGAAAAAGCAGAAAAAGAAGGTTTTGGTAAAGCTACAACTCAATATCGACTCAGGGATTGGCTAATCTCGCGTCAACGCTATTGGGGTGCACCTATTCCGATCGTTTATTGTGAAAAATGCGGGCCTCAACCGGTTCCGGAATCAGAATTACCGGTGAGACTTCCGGAAGATGTTGATTTTAAGGTTGTTGGAAAATCGCCCATATTGACCTCAAAGACTTTTCTTGAAACAACATGCCCGATATGCGGCGCAAAAGCAACCCGCGAAACAGATACCATGGATACATTTATCTGTTCAAGCTGGTATTATATGCGTTATGCCGATGCAAACAACAGCAGCGCGCCTTTTGATAAAAATTTGGTTAACAAGTGGCTGCCGGTGGATCAGTACGTGGGCGGTATTGAGCACGCTATTTTACACCTTTTATATTCAAGATTTTTCACTAAAGCATTGAAAGATTTGGGTTTGGTTGATTTTGATGAACCCTTTAAAAACTTGTTAACTCAAGGTATGGTGCTTAAAGATGGCTCTAAAATGTCGAAATCTAAAGGCAACACGGTGGATCCTGATGAAATATTTGAAAATTA
>CASEVT010000060.1 GCA_949291445.1 uncultured bacterium
AAAATTGTTTTTGTGGTCTAACTTCAAAACAGAAAGTCTTGCCCCATAAGAAGCAGGAATAGAGTACAACTGCTGATAAGTAGGTAAAATTGATAAAACTGCATCATCGGGTTTTACGATTGAATAAAATAACAAATGGTTAGCGCCGGCAGCACCGATAGTCGGAATTATATCAACCGGGGTGATTTTTTCATACAATTTTGAAACGCCATTACGAAAATCAGGCAACCCTTTTATGCAACCGTAGCTCAATTTTTTTTGAGAAAAATCTTTTATAAAATCCGCCAAAGAAACATTCGCAATAGACATCAGTTCGTCTAATGAAAGAACATTGACACAGGTTTGAGCAATATCATAGCGGGCGAATTTTTCATACTCATTCATCCACTCTTCGACTTTAAAGGTTGCAATATCCATAAGGTGATGATAACACAATCAATAAAAATATTTAACAAACCAATCTTTATCACGGTTGCAAAGGTGTTGTTTGACAGTTTCTTCGAAATTTTTTATTTTGGAAAAGGCAGCCGGAAATATAGCCAAGCGCTTGTGAGACTCAATTTCTTGTGAATCAATTTCAAAAATAAGAGTTTTTAAATTATCAAGATTAGATTTTTCAAGAAACTTTTTTTGCTCACCACTTAACTGGACATACAAAGCTTCAAACCAAGGCAATCTTAAATTTTTATTCAAAGATGTTTTATCAACCTCAACAATAATTTTTTTACTAAACCCATCATAAGTAGAGAACTTTGCTGCATAAGGGAACTGAGCGACAGTATCATTGAGTCTTTTAATTATAGCCAAGTCACCTTTCATACAGGTGTGGATCTTGGGTGTGACAGTGCCGTCTAATGTTCGACCGCAAATCCAACCGCGAAAACTTATGTCTGTAGAATTTTTTATCATCAGAATGTCCCTTGAAATATTTTTTCATATAAAAAGAGAAGATAAATTATTTTGCTATTCTGCCACCAAATATTTTGTATCGTTAACTCTCAGAGCGAAATACGGTTTAGATTTATTCGATTCCTTAAGAAATAGTACAAAGTCGTTGTCAAAATTAAACTCACGACCTTTTTCAACATGCAAGCTCATAGTAGAAACATTCATTGCAGCTTCGCTCTTAAGTTTAGCACCATTGTTATCCATGTAGAATTGTACGGTTTGCAGGGCTTGTTTAATAAAGAGATTGTCAGTATTTTTAATTTGCTTGTTACAAAGCTCATCATAACTTATTTTTTTTGAAATTGATACAAATGGCACCCTAACTGTGTCATTTTGCTGCAACTTAAGATTTTTGTCAGAAGATTTTTTCACAAGCTTTTCATAAATTGAATTAAAATCAGAACGGCTGCTTGTTCTATACAAAATAACTTCTTCATTAGTTTTACTTTTTAGAGCAATTGCATAGTCATTATCCGAGTCATAGAAGAGGACCCTTACATTTTTCTTCATTGAATAGGGAGCAGAATCATCAATACCAAAATATTTAACATATGATTTTGATTTTTTAAATTTATTGGCAGGCAAAACCTTGAAAGGGGACGCAAATTCGAGGTTTTTAACCAACATTGCATACAAAAAATAAGCATCATTTGGATCATCATTCCAATCGAACTTATCTAAAACATCACTTTTTTCATTGAATTTATCAAAAATAGCTTTTTCAATCTGAGATTTAAGTGATTTAGTTTTTTTTGCACATATTTTGTAGTAAGAATCAGCAGAAATCATGTCAGACTTAAACTCTTGTTTGTTGAGTTCCTTGGCAAGTTTAGGGGTAGCACCTTTAAAATATACAGGTCCTTTAACAACGTTATCCATCAGATCATTCCAAACGAGTTGAAAAGTTGCAACCCAGACATCATCTTGAGCTTGAACTTTCAACGCGGAAAAATTTGTGAAAACAAAAACACTGCAAACCACCAGTAAGCAAATTTTGATCAAATTATTATTAAACATGAAATTGCCTCCAATAATACACTTATGATTATAGCATTAATAAAGTAGGTACAAAAATATATGTTGACGTAGTGAATAAAAGAACTTATTATAGAGAAGTACGGCAACAGACCGTAAGTACATTGAAAATGAAAGACAAATGCCGAAGTGGCGAAATGGTAGACGCACACGCTTCAGGTGCGTGCGGAGCGATCCGTGGGGGTTCGAGTCCCTTCTTCGGCATTTTTTCAAAATAATAATAAACAAAAGATTGTTTATGTTATGATAGAATGGAAACATGACAATCTAGCACAATGTCGATGCGGCACTCTGCTGAGAAAAACGATTGAGTATCGTTTTTTGAGAGGGGAGGTAGACGCTAGACAGTTTGAAAATTTAATATTTGTGTCGATGTGGCACTCTGCCGAGAAAAACGATTGAGTATCGTT
>CASEVT010000061.1 GCA_949291445.1 uncultured bacterium
CCATCGTCTAGAGGCCTAGGACACATCCCTTTCACGGATGCGACAGGGGTTCAAATCCCCTTGGGAGTACCATTTTAAAAGAGGCTTGAGCCTCTTTTTTTATTGCCGAGTTTCAGGATTTTATTGTTTAATTTTTCGGTTATAATAAGTTCGTAGAAAATTAATGGAGAAGACAATGAAAATCGCAGTAACTTTTGACGGAAATGATAGTGTATTTCAACATTTCGGACACACAGAACAATTTAAGATATACGAAGTAGAAGACAATAAAATTATCTCAGAAAAGATACTATCTTCAGACGGAAGCGGACACAGTGCATTAGCAGAATTGCTTGCCAAAGAAAATATAGACAAGATTATTTGCGGCGGCATAGGCGGTTGTGCAATCAGTGCACTTTCTGATGCCGGTATTGAAATATTTGCAGGCATATCAGGTAATACAAATGAAGCTGTGCAAAATCTTTTAAATGGAACACTGGTTCAAAATTCCTCGGCTACCTGCAATCACCATCACGAACACCACCACGGCGAAAACCATTCTTGCGGACACAATTGTCATTAACGAGGATACGTACAAATTACGGCAACCCAAAAACGAGGGTGCAAGAAAAACAGCGGACGGTACTTTAGATATTTGAGCATTGATTCAAATTTGCCATTTACCGTCCATTTTTTATATTCAGCTTCGCCCATCTTCCACGGCGTAAGTTGAAGATACTTAAAATACAACTCAACAAAATAATTCCACGAAGCATAAACCCATGGTTTTTGATAGCTTACGTAATGAATTATAGCAGGCTTTTTTGTATAACTTGAACGATTTGAGAAATTGCTGCACTGAACATTCCACTTTGCGGGCAGTTTTTTTATTTTGCCTTGCAGTGCAATATTAATAACATCTTGATCACCGGTAAAAATACGTTCAGAATTTTCTTTTGCAACGGATGAAAAAAGTGACTCAATATTGTTTTCTCTCCATTTGTTCAAATCAATAAGAAGCATGCCCGTATTTACATATAAGTTATTAGAAGGTAGACGTGTTTTTCTGTTCATCCGACGAGAAGAAACATCCTTAACGCCTGCTGCTAAAAAATCTTTTAAGTCAGTATTATACAACTCACTAAGGCTTGAATTTACAACCATATCGCAATCCAAATAAATAACCTTATCGAGTTCAGGAAGAATAGATGCCATTTTTAAGCGATAAAAAGAATTTATGGTAAGGTAATCGTGCGTATGAATATTCTTATATTCTTCAAATAAGGCAGAATCAACCGGAACAAAAGTTATTTCAGCATTTTTAATTTTCTTAAGCTGATAAATTTTAGCCTTGGAATCATCACTAATTTTATTTTCAAGTATATAAAAATGCAGCTCATCAGAAATAGCAGCGTTATGCAAAACAGAAGCAATCAAAACGCTGGCATGCTTAATATAGTTATTATCAGCAGATATACATATATTCATTCTTACTCCAAAATAAGAGTACAAAAAATAATACAAAGATTCAAGACTAACCGTCTATAGACAGTAGGGCAGTGTTATTATTTTGAAAGTATCCGGAGGCTAACAAATCCCGACTTTGAGATTTTTTATCCTTTAGTGCGATCAAATCAACGGGAGCAGAAGCCTTTTCAATTTTTTCCTTAACCAATTTTAAGGTCTGTTTGTTAGAGGTAGCATTTTTCAACTTAGAATAAATTTTTTCAACAGAATGTTTACCTGCATCAGTAAGTCTGCCGCCACAGAACTGTATGATATTATCAATTCTTCTGACGCACAATCCCGGAAGCACTCTACCGTTCGCACTGACATAATCTATTTCAGCAACAGCGGCATCGAAATTACCGTTTTTAAGGTGTTTCATAAATTTAGAACGAGCAACACTTTCACCAACATTATACATCAGGTCGATAGCTGCACACTCTTGACCGACGGGGATTTTTCTGCCGTTAAGTGCACGATGCAATTTATCCTTAGCATACATTAGATCTCTGGCAAGCAGAGTATAGACTTCAGGCAATTTGATTTCATCGCCTTTTTTGTAATCATTTTTCAAATCACAATTATGGCCTACACCAATCAATATATTACCGGCAAGTCCGCGCTTAGCTTTATAAATCACACCCTCTTTTTGCATAAGAAAACGAATAAATGCCGGAGGTAAACCGGTAATTTTGACTACATCATAAAAAGAATTCGCCTTTATCTTAGAATAGTCACGATTAAAGTTTTTCTCATCAACATTTGAATCGTCAGCCAATAATATATTTGTAATATCTAAACCACCGATCTCATTTTCAGAAGCATCTGCGATATCAGCCCCACCGTGAAGCTTTCCGTTGCGTAAGAGTTCCGGCATACACATAGTAAATTGTTTTCTAAAATTAGAGTAATCAATCTCGCCCCGTTTTACCTGATAATCGCCAATCCCCTTAACCATATAATATTCCCGTGCTCCTTATATATTTAATAAAAATTTTTTGAAAAAAAAATTGCTTTTCTATTAAGAATTATTTAAAAAAAATAAAATTTTTGAGATAATTAACATATGGACAATAAAAAACTAAAACTACATATTGCGCATCTGTACCCGAAACTCCTTAATATATATGGAGATTGGGGTAATATATTAACATTAAAAATGCGCTGTGAATGGCGAGATATTGAACTAAAAATTGACTCAATAGAACTTAACGATGAAATTGATATCAATAAGTATGATATCTACTTCATAGGTGGAGGTCAGGATAAACAACAAATAACTGTCTGTAAAGAACTACAAAAACATAAAACAAGTCTTTTGAAAGCACGAGATAATAATGCAGTTTTTCTGGCGATATGCGGCGGATACCAATTGCTCGGACACTATTATCTTCCTCACAACCAAAACAAATTGGAAGGAATAAGCTTAATTGACGCATACACAGTAGCCGGCGACAAACGATTCATCGGCAATGTAACCGCAAATTGCAACTTCATTGAACCGCAAACATTGGTAGGTTTCGAAAATCACAGTGGACTGACTTATCTTGAAAATGATACTCAACCGCTTGCAACAGTACAAATAGGTAACGGCAATAACGGACAAGATAAAACCGAAGGCGCAAGATTTATGAATGTTTTCGGTACTTATCTGCACGGTTCATTTTTACCTAAAAACGTCAGTTTTGCCGATTATTTAATTACTCTGGCTTTGAAAAAAAGGTACAGCGAAAATATTGAACTAAAAAAACTTGATGACACAATTGAACAAGAAAATCACAATTTGCTAATAAATAAAAAATACTAAATTTAGCGAAAAAAAATTATTTATATTAAAATACAAAATAATCGAAGACTCAGGAAGGTAAAATGAAGAAAAAACCGGTAGTAGCAATAGTAGGCAGACCAAATGTAGGAAAATCCACTTTTGTTAACAGGCTTGTCGGCTCAAGACAGTCTATAGTTGATGATTTACCGGGGGTTACAAGGGACAGACTGTATTTCGATGTTAACTGGCAAAACAAAGATTTCACAGTTATAGACACAGGTGGAATTATTCCGGGCGACGAAGATGAAATAATGCTCAATATATTTACACAAGCAAAAATTGCTTGTGAAGAGGCAGACAGCATTATATTTCTGGTTGACGGCAAAAAAG
>CASEVT010000062.1 GCA_949291445.1 uncultured bacterium
AAATTAACAGGTTTCAAAGACTGTATAAAAATTGTCTATTGGATTGAGGATACGATGACAGGTTTCAATTTAAATAACGAAGCAGAATATGAAGTTATCGGCAATATCTACGAGAATACAGAACTGTTAGAGGTGCATCATGACTAACGAGTTCTTGTACACTTCAAAAGGAAAAAATGATGAGTGTTATACACATCGTTATGGTGTTGAGCCTCTCTTGGAATTTTTACCGCCATACAAAGATAAAATTATATGGTGTCCTTTTGACACGGAAGAAAGCGAGTTTGTTAAAGTATTCAAAGAATACGGCTATAACGTAGTTTATTCTCATATATCTTACGGTCAGGATTTTTATAAATACGAGCCGGAAAAGTGGGATGTGATTATTTCAAATCCGCCATTCACTAATAAGACAGAGATTTTCAAACGTGCAATAAGTTTCAATAAACCTTTCTGCCTTCTTATGTCATTGACTTGGTTGAATGACAGAATGCCTAAGCTATTGTTTAAAGATATCGGACTGCAACTTCTCATGTTTGAAGATAGGGTGGATTTTAAAAATCAGAGTAAAGAAAAACCTATCAACTTTTCTTCCGCTTATTTTTGCAGGGATTTTCTTCCTCAGCAAATCATAATAAGAAACTTCAGGAGCATTAATCAAATACAATTATTTTAAGGAATATACTATGGAAATAAACAAAAACGAAATACAGGAAATTATTGAAAACAAAATTAAAGACGGCACAAAAAAATACGGTAAAGATTTTAAATTCTTTCTGCTTGAAATATTAAGCCTTGAAAGAATGCTTATTCCCGAACTTGCACAAAAAAATGAACCTAAATTAATACCGCTTGTAAAATGGAATGAGTATTACCCTGACCCTAGTGTTAAGGCTTTGAGAATGCTTGTGTTCAGAAAAGATGAAAACGGTTTTGGAGATGTTATAGTCAAAAGAGGGAAAAGAATACTTATTGATGCAGATAAATATTTTGAATGGAACAAGCACAGACAAAACAAAGTTTCTTTATAACTCTGGAAGTATCCTAGATGTGACCTTTTTTAATACTGACGCTGTATGTTTTTCCGTAAGATGCGAGTATCTGCGAGCCATTATCAAAGATTTATGTCCGAGAATTTCTGCAATATCTAAAAGACTTCCGCCATTCATTGCAATATAAGATGCTGTTGTATGTCTTAAATCATGGATATGAAAATCTTTCAAACCAATCTTTTTAATTATATTTTGTAAATACCCTCTGATATAATATAGTTTTCCCTTTTTATTATTCCAAAACAGATAAGTTTCAATATTATTTTTATTTATATAATCGTGGACAAGAATAAGAATATTTGCTTCGATTGGAACCCCTCTATCTTCTTTGTTTTTGGTATTTAAAAAATAGACTTGATTATTCTGAAAATCAATATTCTCAAGTTTCAACTTTAAGATTTCGGAGTATCTGCCGCCTGTTGCAAGAGAAATAAGTACAAAGATATATAAAAAATCTGAATGGTTTTTACAGGCTTCAATTAGTTTTTTTATTTCATCTGTAGATAAAAACCTTTTTCTACCTTCCGGCTTAGGCATAATATCAACTTTAGAAGCCGGATTAATATCAATTATTTCCAATTCTTTTACGGCATAGGTAAGCACGGCAGAGAGGCACATGAGGTATTTGTTTATAGTATTATTCCCTCTTACGGTTTCACAGTTTTTCTTTTTTATTTTTTCTGTTGCAAGAATTTGTTTGCATGATGAAATTATTGATGCCGACAATTCTTTAATTTTTACATTGCCTATTTTGTCAATCCACCAGTTATACATAACCGTATATTTTTCTGCATAGGAATACTTTTGCGGAGCAATATTGTCTTTATAATAATTAATCAAATCCTTAACATGTTCAAAATTTGTCTTATTGATTACAGTATTTAAACTTTTAGATTTATCAACATAGCTTCCATCTTCAATAGCAGCTTCTGTTTTTCTTGCCCATGTTTTAGCACGTGTAATATTGGAAAAGGTTTTACAAATCGTCTTATATCCTTTTACTCTAATAATCGCTTTTATTTTTGTACCTTTTTTTCCAACTACGGGAATAAAAGTTGCCATGTAATAACCTCGATTTTTGGTAACAAATTTGGTAACACTTCATTAGAAAAATCTTGAATAATTTTGAAAAGATAATAAAACAATAACAAGCTATAAGTCAAGCAATACTGCTAATTTTCTTTTTCTCATCTTTTCAAGAATTTTCAAAAATCTACCAAAATGAAAACTTAATATCCTCGTGTTTATTTAATGTTTGCGAAATTTTTGCAAACATTTTTTTTTGTTAATTTGGAATTGGTTGTGCAAGTATTTTTTGTTATGATTAAGATGTAGTGAGGAGGTTCTTATGCATGGAAGTGTAAAGTCTATTATTTTAGCAGCAGGTAAAGGTACGAGGATGAAGTCCGAGTTGCCTAAAGTCTTGCACAAAATATTTAATAAGGAACTTCTTGGTTATGTTTTGGACGAGGTGAATAAAACAGGTGAGGTTTCAGAAAATTATGTAATTGTCGGTCACAAGGCCGAGCTTGTGCAGGAGTACGTAAAAAACAATTTTCAGAATGCAAGATGTTTGCTGCAATCTCCTCAATTAGGGACGGGGCATGCCGCTTTTCAGGCGTACGATTATTTGAAAAATTTTGATGGAGAGGTTTTAATACTTTGTGGCGATACTCCGTTGATTACGGCTGATACACTTAAAGATTTTATTTCTGTTCATAGGCAGAATAACGCTTCTTTAACAGTTATGTCCGCTATTTTTGATGAACCCGCTAATTATGGACGGATTATTCGCGATTCGAACGGCGAGATACTTGCTATTGTTGAGGAAAAAGATGCAAGTCCCGGACAAAAAGCTGTCAAAGAGGTTAATACCGGTGTTTATCTGCTTAACTGGAAGGATGTTTCACCTGCGTTTTTGAGTTTGGATTCTAATAATGCTCAGGGTGAATACTATTTGACTGATATAGTTAAATGGGCTATTACTAACAAATTCAAAGTTCAGTCGTATGTGTTGAAAAATAATGAAGAGTCTTTCGGGATTAATTCAAAGTCTCATTTGGCTCAAGCTTTTAAAATTTTGAAAAACAGGGTTATTAATAAATTGCTGGATGATGGGGTTACAATTGTTGATCCTGATACGACTTATATTTCGCCCGATACATCAATTGAAGCTGACACTCAGATACTTCCTTGTACTTATATTGAGGGCAAAAATAAAATCGGTAAAAATTGCAAAATAGGTCCTTTTGCGAGAATCCGTGGTGATGTCGAGCTGGGTGATAATGTCAAAATCGGTAATTTCGTTGAAATAAAGAAGTCTAAAATTAAAGACAATACGAACGTTTCTCATTTGAGCTATATCGGTGACAGTTGTCTCGGTTCGAATGTAAATATTGGGGCAGGTACCATAACGGCAAATTATAACCATGCCACTAAACAAAAATTTCAAACTGAAATCAAAGACGGTGCTAGTACCGGCTCTAATTCGGTATTGGTTGCGCCCGTTGTTATGGGCGAGAAGTCTTCTATCGGTGCAGGTACCGTGCTTACTAAAAATTTGAATGATAATTCACTCGGTTTGACCAGAGCTCCTTTGAAAATATTTGATAATTGGTTTAAAAAATAATTTAATATTTCTTTATAAGTATTTATTCAGAGGTTAACTTTTTCTGGAAAAAGTATAAAGTTTCTTAAACTAAAGTATAAAGTTTTGTAAAAATCTTTAAAGTTTTTTGTGTCATGTGCCGATAATAATATTACGGAAGATAATAGGAATGAATCATGACTAAAAACAAAACTGAAAATGGCGTCTCTTTATTTAGCAGAAGTACAGATCTTATCGGTGGAGATCCGCTGGAGGAAATTTTTGCACTCAATCTTGGTGATTTTTTGACCGAGCATTTGATTTCTGAAGAATTAGCTCAGAAAATTAAAAAGCATGACGTTAAAGACAAATCAACAAGTTTGAAAAAACAATTGAAGGAATTAATCTCAATTTATTCAATTAAAAATACGTTAAGTGTTTTGGGATTTAACAATAAAGAAGATTATATTATTTACAACTCTATTGCCAAAACCATTATCCAGATGCTTGACATAGACGCATGCCATATCTTTTTATCAAAAAAATATGCAAAAGGTCTTGATAAAACTGACAAAGACATTGTTCTTGTCGGCACATCGGTCGAATTTGCGGACGATATATATACTCATAATATCGGATATAAGCTTGATTCAACAGAAATTGTTCCGTCTGTTTTCGTGTCGAGAAAATCTGTAAAATTGGAAAATTTGGTGCAAGGTGCTGAATTTTTACCTATTGCTGACTTGAACGAATCAGAAGCTAAAGAATATGTTGCTATACCAATGCATAACAATGCTGAATCGGTCGGTGTAATTGTGCTCGAGTCGTATAGTGATAAAAAATTACCCTCCGAATTTAAAATGCTCATAGAAGTTACAGCAAGATTATTTGCTATTTCTATGTTTCTTCAAGAGCTGACAGAAGAAACAGCAAATGCAATTCAAGATGAAAATATATCCAGTTCCGAATTACAGCACTTGCGTGCGGAATTGACGGCAACCATTGGCGATTTGGGTGAGCAGCAACAAAATTTCGTTGAGATGCTTGCAAAGGCTGTTGATGCTAAAAGCCAATATCATAATAATCATTCACAAAATGTTGCCAATCTTGCGAAAGAAATTTGTGACTATCTCGGTTTAAATGAAAAAACTACCGATCTTATTTATTATGCGGGATTGCTGCAAAATATAGGTAAGATAACACTTCCTGAGGAATTGTTTAACAAAAAAGGTAAATTGTCTAAAGAAGATTGGGATAAACTTCAAAACCATCCTAATATAGGTGTTAGCCTTTTGATGAGTATTAACTTCCTTTCTGAAGTCATCCCTTATATACATTACCACCGTGAAAGATGGGACGGGCATGGCGAACCTGAGGGTCTCAAAGGTTATAGCATTCCCTTGGGCTCGAGGATCATTGCGATTGCCGACGCATATTGTGCGCTTATTGCTGATAGACCCTATCGTGCTGCTCTTTCAAAAGAAAAAGCTCTTGAGATTATGTCTGAGGAATCTGAGATAAAATGGGATCCTGTCATCGTTGAAGCACTTGAGGCGATAATAAACGAGCGCTGAGCGTTGATAAAAAACCGGTCAACAAATTGTGTAGTATTTTAGAATTGTTGTGCAAGTGTTCACGCTGTTACCTGTTTATGAGTACTATCTGTATTTTAGACGTAATCGTTTCATTTGCCGTACTTCAATGGCTTAAATTATTTTTTGTCGGCTTTTTTGTCGGCATTGTTTTGGTCTCGTATTTCTTCTATTCCCGGAAAACCGTCTTTACCTGTTCTCATTTTCGTTATGAAATACTGAATCTTAGGTATTATCGTTGAGAGGAACAAGGCAGATATTCCCATGCCCAGACCCCAGTACAAACCATTGCGTGAAAGGTTGCGCTTGTTAACTTTGAGCATTGATTCCCAGTCTATTATGTCTTTTTTGTTATTTTTTGCGTCGGTAATTATTGATTCAATGTATCCGAGTATATTTTTTCTCAGAGCTTCAAGTTCTCCTTGCGGTATGAAGGTGTATTTGTCTGCTAACGGGTTTGGGTTCTTTTTCGTTTTGAACCTGTTGTTGAGGTGTTTATACAAGAAGTCCGCATCTCTGGCTTCGCCGCCTCTTAGAATATCTTCTACTTGTGATTCACTTAAAATTCTGATTTCACCTGATTTTTTGCCGTCAGCAGCTGCCGTGCTTATTGCAGGTTGAAGTTTTGACATCTTTTCTGCTCGCTCAATATATGTTTTGAGTTGATTTTCATCTTGTACATTTTGTGCAATAAGTTTTTTAAAGTCCTCTAATGTTACTGTTCTGTAATTTGCGGACGGTTTTATCTTGATTAATCCGAACAGATATTTTTTAGGTTCTTTGGTTGGTAATTCCGGGAAGATTGATTTGTACAATTCTTCATTCTTTTTCTCACCTAAGATGAAATTACTAAATTCGTCTATTGTCATTTCAGATGTTCGTTTTTTATCGTTCATAAGTTTAACTATGTCGTTATGAACCTCTTTTGCTGTTTGTGGGTCAAGTTTTGTATTGGTACCCTTAAATGCATCATGTTTATTCAAAAAATCAAGAATTGCGCCTGTGCTAAAACAGTAGAAATAGATCGAGGATATATCTCTGAACAAGATTTCGATCCGTTCATCTTTGTTGCGGGCGTTAATTGAACGACCGGAGACTGTTCCCACGTCTGTACCCAGTAATTTGTATATTGCATTTTGTTCAAAATTTTGAGCCATTCTGGTGAAAAATTCTGCACTCTTAAATGACAAAGCAGGTTTTTTATCCGCTTTTTTGCTGTTTATACTATCCTGGTATACAGTTGATTTGAAATTTTGAACAGCATTTATATTTATATCTTTACCGTGGATGTGTTCATATAATTTTACCATTTTAGGGTCAAGTTTCTTTTCCGGTTCTACCCGTCCCGTGAAGAATTTTCTTGTAATTGCCTGATTCATTTTCGGAACAATATAGCCTATAAACGTACAGGCTGCTATTAAACTTGTTATAATTTTTCCGAATTTAAACTTAGAGAAAACATCTTTGCTGAATTGAGGGTTATCCAAGAACATGTTGTTAACGGGTTTTCTCAGAGCATCTTGTCCGACATCACAGTGTCTTTTGGGCAATTTCAATAATTTATTGCCAAGCCATTCAATTAATGCACCGCACATAGTTGCTCCGAACAGCCAGAAAACGGCGCCGAGCGATTCTTCTGTAACCCGTTCTCTTGCTTCGACAAAGCCGTCTCTTTGGAATGCCTGATAGGTTCTACCGCCTGTAACTGTTGCTTCAAGCATGATAACAGGGAGTATGGCTCCGGTTTTTCCGAGCTTGGTTACAAAATTTCTTGTCTGGGTAGATTTTGCAAGATAGTCATCTATGTTCTTGGTGTTAATTCTCAATGCAACTAATTCTCTTATTTGGTATCAAGTTTCGGTTAGATAAAAGCAATCAAGAAATATTTTTGCACGAAAATGGTGCATGATTAAGTATTATTGTTACACTTTTTTACAAATATTATCAAAAACTTTTGGAATTAAAGTCGACTTGATTTGTGTTTCACTTTCTGATGGCAGTACTCGAGTGTGGAGTCAGGTTTTGATTTGCTAATGATTGGAGTTTAGCTGTTAGATAAGTGAAAATATTTTGTGCTGAATCAAAGACTCAAGTGGAAGAAGTCAAAAAACGTACGTTTATTATTAGGGTACCGGGGTGCAAATTAGGCTTTGGATTAGATGGGTTGCCGATAAATGGTTATGTAAAGTTAGTTCTAATGTAGGGTTGACAGCGAAATATAAGATTAGTGAGACTTTTGGGTATATATTTTGA
>CASEVT010000063.1 GCA_949291445.1 uncultured bacterium
CACTCGTTCCATAGCGCCCCCTTCGTGTTCTTAGGATTATATACTCTTTATATCGACACATTTTTCTAAAACTTTAGGATTTTTTAGGCAAGATTTACAATTCGTTACATTGTCAGGGATAAATTGCTGTATTTCTCGAATAATAGCAAAATACCCCACAGGTTTGCGCTCGAAATACCACGCCATTGCGTAAGTTAGACAACTCGCCTGCTCGTGAACATATCGCACCATAGGTTAGCGCCTGAGATTTAAACGCACAATCACCCCACCGGTCAGTCACCAAGGTTTGAACGCAAAATCACCCCACAGGTTTGACCCTGAAATAAATTCAGGGTGACAGGACATTTTTCTTAATACCTTGCCAGAACATCATTAATCGTGTGTCTTGCAAAACTTGTTAAGCAGTTTTCGAAAACTTTTTGGCTTTCAAATTGAAGTTTACAATTGTTTACAAAAAAGGTTCTTTAATGTTAAAATCGGCATATGAAAGATACTTTAGGGCTTAATATTAGAGAAAATATCGAACGAAGAGAACAAGAAACTTTATCAGCATTCGCTGCTAAAAGTTCTGAATCAGCAGGCAGAGCAACTCAAGAAGAACCCTGCCCTATAAGAACAGAATACCAGAGAGATAAGGACAGGATTATCCACAGCAAAGCTTTTCGCAGGCTTAAACATAAAACTCAAGTCTTTTTCTCTCCAACTAATGACCACTACAGAACCAGAATGACTCACACACTTGAGGTATCACAAATTGCCAGAACTATCGCAAGAGCCCTCAACCTCAATGAAGACCTGACTGAAGCTATTTCGCTCGGGCACGACCTTGGACATACGCCTTTTGGACATAGCGGCGAAGATGTTTTGAACGAGATTATGGATGAAGGCTTCAAACACAGCGCTCACAGCGTCAGGGTCGTTACGAAAATTGAAAACCTTAACCTGACGAAAGAAACTATCGACGGGATACTTCACCACTCCGGTTCACTTGAACACGAAAGTAAAGCCTCCACTCTTGAAGGTAAAATCGTTAAATTGTCCGATAAAATTGCCTATATCAACCACGACATCGATGACGCCATTCGCGCAGGGATTATCAAAGAAGAAGATCTCCCTCAAGATTGCATAAAATATTTCGCCATCGAAAGAAACGAAAGAATTACTAAAATGGTCTCGGATATCATTCAAAATAGTTTCGGACAAAATTTTGTCAAAATGTCCGATGAATCACTATTCTATATCAACAAGCTTAGAACCTGGATGTTTGAACACGTTTACACAAATTCCATCGCAAAAGCAGAAGAATGGAAAGTTACCGGTATTATCAATTCGCTCTTTCAATATTACGAAAAAATGCTGAAAGATAGAGTGCCATTCGCCAATGAAAAATCTATTAAACTTACCGTTTGCGACTACATCGCCGGTATGACAGACCGATACGCAATCCAAAAGTACAAAACTTTCTTCATCCCTCAGTCACTTCAATCACTTAATAACGACGACTTTCTCTATACGCTTGCAAGAATTAACGGAATTAACACTTAAGCGTTGTCCTCTTTTATATCAGGAACCTTGTATTCTACTCCGAATCTGTTTTCTAACGGGTGAGATGCCTCTGAATGCTCTATAAAATTCTTCACTACTGACAACACATTCTTCTTGTACTCAACTACACCTATCGCAAAGAACCCTGATATCGCTGCAAATGCACCAGATAAAAGAGATTTTGCCACGGACAACCTGTGCTTTTTTATCCCGTCATATAACAATCTTGCACCAACACCCACTATCCCAACAGCCGACGCACCTACTCCTGCGTCAACAAATAACTTTTTCGTCGCCCTATGTGAGTCCTCGATGTATTTGTCTACAACTTCTGAATCACCGGACAATTTTCTTAGTTGCTTCTTCTGCGGATCAAACAATTGCACTGTTTTTGTTTTTACATCACTTGCAGCTGTTACACCATTAACCATAATATACTTGCTCCCTTTTTTATTCTAAAACAGAACACAAGTTATTTTGTTAGTTTTGAAACAACATTTTAATATAAATTAATACTCACTCGAAGAGTTGTCTTCATCATCCTCCAATGAGGACAAATCTTTTGTATAAGTAGTGTCAAAATCATCCGGCAGCATATCACTGTCCGGAAATATAGTCCCGTCATCAAATCTGCAAGCACTCATATTCACCGCTGCCGCAAAATCTGAATCGCTTAAATCACTTTCATTGAAAATTGCACCGGCCATGTCTGAATCTGAAAAATTACAATAACTTACCGTGGCATAGCTGTAATCCGTTCCGTTTAACAACGACTCACTAAAATCACTCTCTACTATATTACTGCGGGAAAAATCTGCTGATGTTAAATCACAATTGACAAATTTACACTCGGTTAAACTACCCTCACTGAACGATGAACCACTCAAATCTGCATCAGTAAAATCCACTCCCGATAATGTACAATTCGAAAAATCCAATTCACTCAAATCTAACTCACCTGCTGACTTTTTGAACTGAGCATATTCTTCCTGATTATGCATGATTAAATCAAAAATTTCTTCCTTCGTATAATTTGACATCAATTTTCTCCCTTAGTTCTCAATTAATCGCATTTGCATCGCCAACAAAACTGCCTGTGTCCGGTTCGATACTTTTAACTTTTTGAATATGCTGTTTAAATGAGTTTTAACAGTCACCTCACGGACAAATAATTTTTCAGCTATCTGTAAATTACTTGCCCCCTGTGATACCAACGTCAGCACCTCTTTTTCACGTGCCGTTAACGGTTCTATCTCTCCGTCTTGCGTAAATTTTAAATCTACACTTGCCGCTTTTTGCTGCTCTTTTACCCAATTCGATCGACGCAACAACGCCTCTATCCTCGCCAGTAAATTGGGTAAGATGAACGGCTTTACTACATAGTCATCCGCTCCAAACTTCAAGCCGGATATCTCTTTTTGTTCTTCGTTTAGCGCTGTTATCATTATTATCGGCACGGAACTGTATTTCTTATTGTTTCGAATCGCCCTTAA
>CASEVT010000064.1 GCA_949291445.1 uncultured bacterium
CTCTTTTAAAATGGTACTCCCAAGGGGATTTGAACCCCTGTCGCATCCGTGAAAGGGATGTGTCCTAGGCCTCTAGACGATGGGAGCGTCTATCAGGTTTCTCACCGTATGTTTAATATATCCAAAGCATAATTTATTGTCAACTTATTCTTTATTTTTTACTAAATTTTTTTAGTATTATGTTTTGCGTGTGATAAATTTAATTATAAATATACGATGGATGTTACTGAATTGAAAATAACTGTATTTTGTAGTAAATTACACATGATGTTGCATCGTTATTTTTAGTTTGGGGATAAACGGTATAAATGGCAAAGTCTGATATTAATTATTTGAATAGCATGGATATTGATATAAATCTGGCAACACCTATGTTGCGCCAGTTCTTGGAAATAAAAAGAAATTGTTCGGATGTTTTGCTTTTATATCGTATGGGTGATTTTTATGAAACTTTTTTTGAGGATGCTATTGTTTTGTCCAAAGATCTGGAGATTACTCTGACAAGCAGAGAAGGCGGAGAGCTTGGTCGGATACCGATGGCAGGCATTCCTGCAAAGGCTGTTGATAATTATTTGCCTAAGCTGCTTGAAAAAGGACATAAGGTCTCTATTTGTGAACAACTTGAGGATCCCTCCGCCGCAAAAGGGTTGGTCAGACGCGATATCATAAAGACTATTACTGCGGGAACTCTTACAGAACAAAGTCTTTTGCAGTCTAATTCTAATAATTATCTTGCCGCTATAATTCAAGATAAAAAAAATGATTGCTATGGGTTTGCTTATACGGATATATCTACCGGCGAATTTAAAGTTACTCAGACAAATTATGAACAGCTCGTCAGTGAATTGGCAAGGGTTAAGCCTTCTGAGATTGTTGTTCCGAAGGTGCCGCAAAAAATCCTCCCTTTTCAAATTGTTCCTGATGAAAAAATTGATCTGCCTCAGGATTTGATTGCTTCTTATAATTGTTCAAAAGTTAGTTACAATGCGTTTGATGAGAAAAAGGCTGAGGAGAATTTGAAAGAAGTATTGAATGTGAATTCTCTTGATGCTTTTGATTTCAAAACTAATAAGTCAGGTTTTCAGTCTGCCGGAGCTATTATCGAATATTTGTACAGGACTCAGAAAGATAATTTTCCCAAATTTGAGAAAATTGAAACATATAGTCTATCAGAATTTGTTTCAATAGATTCCAATACACGACGTAATCTGGAATTGACTGAAACTTCACGTGATAAATCTAAGTATGGAAGTTTGCTCTGGGCTGTTGATAAAACTAATACAAATATGGGTGCCAGACTATTAAAAAAATGGTTGCATCAACCGCTCAAAAATGTAAATAAAATTATAGACAGGCAAAATGCCGTGGAGGAGTTAATCCGTAATACTCAGTCGAGGATATCCTTGATTGCCCTTTTGCAAAAGGTATACGATATACAAAGACTTTCGACCCGTCTGAGTAATAATAGTGCAAACCCGCGTGACTTTCTGGCATTGAAAGAAACAATAAAACTCCTGCCTGAGTTTTCACAGGTCGTAAAAGCTTTTAGTTCCAAGCTTTTATCTGCTCTTTCTGTTGAAAATACCGCTTTGTTAGAGTTTGCCGATATTATTGACAAAACTATTGCCGATGATGCTCCGATTACTATAAAAGAAGGAAATATTATCAAAGATGGTGTCTCAGGTGAACTGGATAATTATCGTGATCTTTTGCACGGCGGTAAGAATTGGTTGGTTAATTACGAAGCTGAGCAAAAAGAAAAAACCGGTATAAAATTCCTTAAAGTCGGATTTAGCAAGACTTTTGGATATTTTATAGAAGTTTCTAATTCTAATCTGTCTTTGGTCCCTGAAAATTATATAAGAAGACAAACATTGACTAACGGTGAACGGTTCATTACCGAAGAGTTGAAACATCACGAATCTGACGTGCTCTCTGCTCAATCCAAGTCTACTGAACTTGAGTATAAAATCTTTTCTGATTTGAGGGAGTATTCTAAAGAATTTGTTGAGGCAATAAGAAATATTGCCGAGACATTGGCACAGGTCGATGTTTTAACTGCTTTCGCTGTATGTGCTATCGAAAACAAATACGTTAAACCTGCGATCGATGAATCAAATGAGCTGTATATACAGGATGGCCGTCACCCTGTACTTGAGAAAATTTTACCAATGGGTCAGTATGTGTCTAATGACTTGAAACTTACGGCTGATAACCACGATTTTGCCGATACGCAGTTTATGATTCTTACAGGTCCCAATATGGCAGGAAAATCTACTTATATGAGGCAAAACGCCCTAATTGTTATATTGGCTCAGATGGGTAGTTTCGTCCCAGCTCAGGCTGCAAGAATCGGTATTGTTGACAAAATTTTTACCCGTGTTGGTGCCGTCGATGATCTTTCTCTCGGTCAGTCTACTTTTATGGTTGAGATGAATGAAACTGCTTTCATTCTGAATTCCGCTACCGACAAAAGTTTGATTTTGCTCGATGAAATCGGTAGAGGAACCAGTACCTATGATGGTGTAGCTATTGCCTGGAGTGTTGCTGAATATATTGCGACAAAAATCAAGGCGCGTACTATTTTTGCTACGCATTACCACGAATTGAACGTTATGAGTTCTATGTTTCCTCAAATTAAAAACTATCGGGTTACTATTTCTGAAAATGAGGGCGATATTATATTCTTAAGAAAAGTTGTCGAAGGTTCTGCAAGTAAAAGCTACGGTATTCAAGTCGCTAAAATGGCAGGTTTGCCTCAGACCGTTATATCCAAGGCTGAGGATTTGATGACCAAAATGCAGATTGATTATTCAAAAGACCTTTCTGCTAATAAAAGAAAATCTAAGAATTTTCACGTAGATGTTCCGCAGTTGTCTTTGGGTTTGGACTAATATTGCGCTCCGTGGTTCATCATTCTGAGCATGTTATTCATTAATAATGTGTGATTGTTAGGCTGTTGGGCCTTTTGTGCGTTTGTATCGTTTATCCGTTCATTCGCAACTTTTGTAAGTTCATCATTTAACCTTTTTTCCCTTGCCCTGATTCTTTCATAGCAGCCTGCTTTTTTGCCTTCCGGAAATGTTTCACAGGTCTGCATAAATCTGTCAAATTGGTACTTTCTGTGCTGCCAGTATTCTACTGTTTTGTTGTAGTCGTCTACTCGCTTTTGTTGGTAAATTATATATTGAAAAGGATATTGTTTTGCAAATTCTTCCGTTGTTAAAACTTTTGCATCCAAAAATCTTGGCGGACAGTAATTCTTCCATAAAGGTAAAGTGATTTCTTCAGATTGTGCGTAACATGATGTCATCCCTAAAATTATTGCCGGTATTATGATTCGTTTCATTGCTTCCTCAAGTTTGTCGGTAAGATTTTGTTTTTTAATTTTTCAAAATTATGACTCTTGTAACATTATAACATTATAACATCTTATTTGAGTCAACAGCATGCCAATATAAAACGTATCTTTTACACTTAATAGCAATAACCATATAAATCGTAGATACAGAATAAATATATAAAAAAACAGGGCAAAAAGCCCTGACTGTCTGGAATTAAGAATAGTTGGAAGTATGAAAAAGATTTAATTATATATAACAGTAAAATTCAAATTTGAACAATTATCCAATTGGGTAAAATAAAAGAATTAAATATTTCGATATATTAAGCTGTCTAAAAAGAACAAAAATGCAGAATAAGTGTACCAGATGCACTTTTTGCAAGTTTCAAATATAATGCGCAATTTCACCCAATATTAAGATTTCATTAAATAGGGTTGACAAAGAAAACTTTATGTTACATAATGAAAATGTACTAAATAGTGTAAATTAAACACTTATTACTAAGGTTTATTAAACAAAAGGACAAAATTATGAACGTGAATAGAGTAATTTCAGTTAACTATTCAAATATAAATAAAAACAGAGTATTACTCAACAGAGACAGAGTACTGCTAAACCCGAGTTTTGGCAGTACGTCGGATTTAACAGACAGAGCAATAGTCGACCAATATATATCTCTTGCACAGGATGCAGTTCAAAGAGAACGTGATGCGGTAGTTGATCCTTTGGGTGCAATTTCTCGTAAATTTACTGATTTAGTGAAAATGCTTACTCCAAAGTCTCAAACCAGAGCTGCTGCATTAGAGGATGCGATCAATTTTTCATATGGCTATTCTCCGAACAATATTTTATACAAATAAACTAAACCGAAACATAACGTAGTAACCCCAACACCCCTGTATCTATTTGAATAGTTGAAAAATCCCGATTTAAGTCGGGATTTTTAGTTTTGAAAATTGATGAAGGACTATTGTGTTTAAGTTTTGGGTTAATTTAGTCCAAATTTTCATCTATCCAATGGAGCATGGGCAGCAGTGCTTTTGCTCGGTGGCTTAGTGTATTTTTTTCAAATAGTGTTAAATCCGCCATTGTTTTGTTTAAATTGGGGATAAAGAAGATAGGATCGTACCCAAAGCCGTGAATGCCACGCGGTTGTTGTGTGATTTTGCCGTATATTTCGCCGGTAGTAGAGTGCAATTTTTCGCCGTTTGGCGCTACCAGAACCATTGAACATACAAATTTTGCTGTTCTTTCTTTATCCGGTATATCTTTAAGTTCTGCTGTAAGTTTTAATATTTTTTCTTCAGCAGTGGGGGCGTATCTTGCAGAATACAATCCGGGTGCGCCATTGAGTGCATCTACGCATAATCCTGTGTCGTCGGCGAGTGCATAAGAGTTTGTTAATATTGCGGCTTCTTTAGCTTTTATGAAAGAATTTTCTTCGAAAGTTTTGCCGTTTTCGTCAGGATTAAATTCTTTAGGTGCGAGTATAAAGGAGATATTCCCAAATTTTGATGTGTCAAGAATTGCGTTAATTTCTTCCAGTTTGTGCGGATTTGAAGTAGCCAGAACTAGTTTAGTCATTTATACACCGAACCTTCTGTTTCTGTTCTGAAATTCCAGAATAGCTTGAGCAGTCTCTTCTTCGCCGAATTCAGGCCAGAATTTATCGGTAACATAGAGTTCAGAATAGGCAATTTGCCAGAGCAGGTAATTGCTAATACGTTTTTCGCCTCCGGTTCTAATTAGCAGATCCGGATCTGGAATATCAGCAGTATAGAGGTATTTCGAGATGGTATTTTCATCAATTGAATTTATTGTCAATTCATTGTTTTTAACCTTTTGTGCAATTATTTTCGCAGCATTAACAATTTCAGCTCTGGAGCCGTAGTTAAATGCAATTTGGAGGTTAACGCCTGTATTTTTGGATGTTTTATCGATTGCATTTTCGAGAATTTTTACTAATGTGGGGTTAAGTTCATTTATATTACCGATAAACTTAATTTTGACGTTATTATCGTGCAGTTCATCCAATTCATCGCGAAGAGTTTTAGCGAGCAGATTCATAAGAAAATCGACTTCTTCTTGTTTTCTGTTCCAATTTTCGGTTGAGAATGCGTAGGCGGTGAGATATTTAATCCCGAATTTAGCAAAAGCTTTCAAAGTATTTTTCAGAGCTTCGACGCCTTTTTGATGTCCTACCGGAGTAGGAAGAAGGTGTTGTTTTGCCCATCTCCTGTTGCCGTCCATGATAATGGCGATGTGTTGGAGGTTAGTGGATTTAACTATATTTATAATGTTTTCAGCTGTATTATTTTTCATCATATACCTTATAAAAGCCGATTATACTAAAACACAGTTCATTATACTTCAAACAAAAATTCAATCACAGATTGCTAAGGCATGTTAATTTGTTTGATAAAAAGCCTGAGAGATTTGCGTTTTCAGGTGCAAATATTAACGGTTTTAGGGCAAAAATTTTGTATAGTGTTTTATCTGTCGGCTCATTGGTGGTTACGTAATATATAAATATTATTTCATAATGTAAATAATCCTAGAGAATTAGTTCAATAGGGTTAAAATTCTTGAAGATTTATGTTATAACTTTATATAATCAGGCATTTTATAAAAAGTTATCAACACAAAAGGCGTCAAAGCGCAAAGGAGAGAATTTTATGACAGTTGGTCAATTTGTATTCATGCTACACTCGCACTTGCCTTATTACAGAAAGGCAGGCATGTGGCCGTTCGGTGAGGAGAATTTATACGAGTGTATGGCAGAGACATATGTACCTTTGTTGAATGCAATTTCGGAATTGTATGATGATGAAGGGATTAAGGCGAAGTTAACAGTAGGCATTACGCCGATATTAGCTGAGCAATTAAATGATGAGCACTTAAAGGAAGGATTCATAAAGTATTTAGATACTCGAATAGCGGCGATATCGAAAGATTTGGACAGATATCCAGATCCGGAGGTTGCGCATTCGCAGCATTTAAAATACCTTGCGAAGTATTATTATGATTGGTTCAATCACATAAAGGATTCATTTGTAAACAAATACGGAAAAGATTTAATCGCCGCATTTAAGAAGTATCAAGATTTAGGTTGTATAGAGATAACCACATCAGGTGCAACGCACGGATTTTCGCCGTTGTTAGCGACGGATTCAAACTTGAATGCACAATTCAAAATTGGCTCAGACACAACAAAGCGATTATTCGGAAGGAAGGCAAAGGGAGCTTGGTTACCCGAGTGTGCTTACCGTCAGGGATATGA
>CASEVT010000065.1 GCA_949291445.1 uncultured bacterium
ATACTAAACCTAAAACCGAGAAGCAGAGCAATCCCCGAGCGTCCACCATTACGGATTAGAGTTTCAAAAAAACCGGTCAGTCTGTCACCGTAACGTTTTTGAATACCGAGTCCGTATTGGACAAAAGGTTTAACGGACAAATCCGGCAAATGGACATCATTAGCCTCAAACTCCGCCTTGTCTATGATATTCCAAACAACTGACACGGTAGCATAAGGTTGGAAATAATTTTTAAAATTCCCTATTAATTTTAATCTTGGCTCAATCTGTATTGCATTAAGTGGTTTAGTTTCTATATCAACACCGGCCATAGAGGTATAACTAAAAGTATTAACAAAAGAATAAGAAGTAATAATCGAAGGCTGTATAATAAACTTACGCCCCAGAGTTTGAAAATTATATCCTGTCATTTGAGCAAGACCTGTGCTTAACATAGCAAAATTATCACGCCCGAACTTAGTGGAAGCCTCAGCAGCATTAGCCCCGACATTAGCAGTCCAGAGAGTAAAAAGATTCCCCTTGTAAAAAGCACCTTCAATACCAACCAATCCGCCATTATTATAAATACTATTGCCGGAATAAGCCTGATGAGACCCGTTGTAAACAGCATAGACACCATACAAAGTATACCAATCTCTTTTTAAGTGAAGAAGCGGACTTTCAGCAGCAACAATAGACCCGTACATAACATTTGAAACATTGGGACCATTTTTGAGTCCGACAGTTTCAAAAGAAGAAAAAGGTTTAAACCAGACACCTCCCCTTTGTTCAGGTATAACAAGTTGATCCGCACCGAATTTTCCGTCAACAAAGGCAATTTTATTCAACATAGAAAATTTATCCACAGTATTGTATGGAGTCAGCATGACCATATCAAGGTTAGAAAAAATATTTTTATAAGTATCGACTTGTACTAAATAACCCGCAAGCTGTGTAGCAACTTCCGACGCCAAAACAGCAGAATCAAAACCGCCTCTCACAAACTGAAAATCACCACTTGAAGCATCATAACTGACGTTATAATCATATATTGGAGTAGCCAGTGTTGAATTATCATATTTAACACTATCTTTTAGAACGCTGTCAGCAAACGGTATTAAAATTTTTTGAGCCTCAGGCACACCTTGCAGACTTAAACCTGCAACAAAAATCTCTCCGCTACCATTGAGGGAATTAGCATTGATACGGTCCATAGTATTGTTAGAAAAATTTACATCAGCAAAAACGTTGGTCTGTCCGTTTAAGGTAAGATTACCAAAATTAACATCATTAATCTGACCGTTAACCATATTAAAATTGACATTATTATAAAAAGTAGAGTTTTGTGCACTAAAATAAGTACTGTTAGCAAGCAGATTTAAAGTTCCGGCATTAAAAAAGAAATCTCCGCTAAAATCCGAATTTTGTCCGCCAAGATTCAACGCACCACTACCATTTTTATTTATATCACCGGAACCGGATATCCCGCTAAGAATAGTATTCTCACCGGAGCCGTTAAAATTTAAGGTGCCGGTAGAGTTGTTATATATATCATTGGCTTGGTTTCTATCGTAATTATTCTTAAACGTAGTATTTTCAAAATTTATAACACCGGAATTATAAATTGCACCGCCATCACCATACTCAATATTAGAATCAATTTTATTATTTTCAAATAAAGAATTAGATATATCTATAGTCGCATTTTGAGTATTATAAATTACAGCACCATCACCATATTTTGATGATTGAATACTATTTTCAATAAAATTTGAGTTATCAATCTGTAATGTTTTGTCATTATAGATTACACCACCAAAAGCAATAGAATTTTTTGAACCTTTAGTATAATTTTGAGTAAATTGACTATTTTCAATAAGCATTTGCCCGTTATTAAATATAGCACCGCCGTAGGTGAAAGGAGCAGCCGCCTCTCTATCCGGTGCGGCCTCCACATAGTTTGAATCAAAAGTTGAACTAGAGATAACAATATTCCCATTGTTATAGACAGCACCACCTTGCACAAAAACAACACCTGCAGAATAATTATCAGCAAATGTAGTGTTGAAAATATTCATCTGAGCAGTTCCGTTGTCATTATATCCATTGGATAAAGCACCGCCATAAGAACCTGCACCATATGTGTAATTTCTTTCAAAATTAGAATTTTCTATATTAATACTACCACCATAAAGATTATAAACAGCACCAGCAACCCCAAAGTTTTGATCACCAGAATTAACGAAATTTTCAACAAAATCAGAATCCATGATATCAGTATGACCACCGCTATTAAAAATTGCGCCGGCAAAATTAGACTCGCTATAAGCCTGCCCCTTGCAGTGTTGAATAACCACTTCGCTAAAAGAATTATCACGACTTAATATGAATCCGCTAAAGGTATTATTCCCGTCAATGTAATAATTATTTCCGTCAAAATTGATGTTATAATCGTAAAAATGATTACCAATTGAAGACGTAGAATCCATATTAGCCGTAAAATTGTATACATCATCATTAGCTAAAGCAGAATTCATCAATTCATAAAAAGAATTCACATCAATAGTATTGGCAAACACGTTATCAACAAAGAAGAACTCTAAAAACAAAAACAATATAGATAATATAAATTTCAAATAACGCATAAAATTTATATTATTTTCTAAACGACATTAAACTATTGACCGGAATAATAATCTTGGACAGACAAAAGAACTAACCTCATCAGCGCAGCCCAGAAAAAAGTTACTTTAATAATACTATGCAATGTAGTTCAATTTTTTACCGAGGGGAGAATCATTCTTCAAATTTTGAGCTTTTTGACGAACAGAACGAGCCTCAGAGGCGACCTTAAGATCCTGAGAAGAAGGGTCAGACGGTGCAAGCGCAGCACGGATTACGGTATCAGCGTGTTGAATGGTTTTATCGGGATTCTTAGGGTCCAAAGACGGCATCTTGATATCAACATGCCCGCCAACAGGGATACCATCAGCATCTTTTTCTATAACAATATTCCCGCCCAAAGCACCGGCAGCATTCTTATGCGCCAATTCGTGGGCATAAACCTCATCATAGCGTTGTTTAATAAAATTTTGTTTCTGAGCGGCGAAAAATGAATTATAAGACCCAAAAGAATTAATCATACAAACACTCCTTATCAGACAATAATATTATACACCAAAAAGCGGACTCCGCAAGCCTTATAAGGAATTTTTTAAGAAATTATGACTAAAAAATTTTACGTTAAACATTCCCCGAAAGTTAACTACTTAAAATAACGTCCTTAACGGCAAGAGCAATTTTCAAATGCGAATCAGCCTCATAATGTAACCCGTCAATATCAGAAACATCAGCTATATTATTCAAATCCAAAAAAGCGCAGCCAAACTCTTTTGCGACAGACTCATAAACATTAGCAATCAATTTTGATTTTTCGATCGATGCCTCATCAAACATCGAATTAAAAAAGCTGTTCAAAATATTATTTTTTATGACAGAAGGAGAAAGTATGAGAACTTTAGGTACAGAATGTTTTTTAGCCGTCAAAATGAGTTGAGAAATGGCGTCTTTAAACGTTTGAACAGAAGAATTATAAAAAATTTGAGCATCATTAATACCGATAGCAAGAATAACCCAGCTTAAAGAAGGATATTTTGACAGACACTCTGAAAAATAGAGACAACCGCTTTGCTTATAGCCGTCGATACTTTCAAAATAAGCAGTCCTTGCGTTACAACCTTCTTCAATAATACTATAATTATCTCCAAGCAAACAAGCGAGTCGACCGCTCCAGCGTACATCTTTCTCATAACGTTCGCCCGACCCCGGAATGAATCCGTAAGTATTACTGTCCCCATAACATAATATATTTAACATTACTTCATTATACAGCAAAAACTAATTGTTTTTGTGGTAGACTTGTAGCTGAATTTACAGATGGGTGAACACAGATTATGTTAAATGGAAAAACAATATTAATTACCGGCGGTACAGGAAGTTTTGGCAAAAAGTTTACAAGAATAGTTCTTGAAAAATATCCGGATATACACAAGATTATAATCTTCTCAAGAGACGAATATAAACAGTTTGTAATGCAGAACATGCCGGAATTTTTGCCCTACAAAGACAAACTGCGTTTCTTCATAGGCGACGTAAGGGACAAAGAAAGGCTAATGCGTGCATTTGAAAACGTTGATGTAGTGATCCACGCTGCAGCATTGAAGCAAGTTCCGGCGTGCGAGTATAACCCATTTGAAGCAATAAAAACGAACGTAATAGGAGCACAAAACATAATTGATGCGGCAATCGACAGGGGAGTAAAAAGGGTTGTCGCCCTATCAACGGATAAAGCATGTGCCCCGATAAATCTTTATGGAGCGACTAAGCTATGTTCAGATAAATTGTTCATAGCCGGCAACAGTTATAGCGGATTTAAAGACACAAAATTTGCAGTTGTAAGATACGGAAACGTAGCAGGCTCAAGAGGTTCGGTAATACCGTATTTTCAAAAACTTGTCGAAGAAGGAGCAAAAGAATTGCCAGTAACAGACTTGAGAATGACACGTTTTTGGTTAAAACTTGAGCAAGCAGTGGAAATGGTGTTGGAAGCACTGGACACAATGAAAGGCGGAGAACTTTACGTAAAGAAGATCCCGTCGATGAAGATAACAGATTTAGCCAGAGCGATTGCACCGGAGCTTCCAATAAAAGAAATCGGCATAAGACCCGGAGAGAAAATCCACGAGCAGATGATAACCCAAGAAGATGCAAGAAACACAATCGAACTGAAGGATTATTATATAATCCTTCCGCAAATCTTCTCAACAGACGTTCAATCAAGATATCCTGATGCAAAGTTTGTGCCCAATGACTTTGAATACCATAGCGGAAACAATGATCAATGGTTGACGATTGAGCAGATGAAAAAATTAATCTTTTCGACCGACGGATTTTAATCTAAATATACAGACAAAACCGACATAGGATTTATCCAAACGTTATCAAAACAAAGATAACAACAGGATATATGAGAATACAAACAGTAACGGGGCAGAGCAGTGAAAATATATAATTACGGAAAACAATTTTTAGATGACACTGACAAAAAATCAGTACAGGAAGTACTGGACTCAGACTACCTGACCTGCGGTCCCAAGGTTAAGGAATTTGAAGAAGCTATATGCAAATATACAGGTGCAAAGTATTGTGTGTCGGTCTCGAGTGCAACTGCAGGTTTGCATATTGCAATGCTGGCACTGGGCGTCGGGTACGGAGATGAAATAATTACAACCCCGATTACGTTTCTTGCGAGTGCAAATTGCGCGATCTATGCAGGCGCATCGGTAAAATTTGCGGATGTTGAAGAAAAAACGATAAACATTAATCCTGCTGAAATAAAAAAACATCTCTCAGAAAAGACAAAAGCAATTGTCCCCGTGCACTTTGCAGGGCAATCTTGTAATATGGAAGAGATATACAAAATTGCAAAAGAAAACAACCTGTACATAATCGAAGATGCAGCGCACGCAATCGGTTCAAACTACAAAGATACAAAAGTAGGTTCTTGCAAATTTTCAGACATGACAGTATTTTCATTCCACCCTGTAAAAACGATAACAACAGGTGAAGGTGGAGCAGTTACGACAAACAACGAAGAACTCTACAAGCGGCTTCTTGCACTACGTTCACACGGAATGTATAAAGATGGAGAAATGAAAAACAATTGGGAATATGAAATGAGAATACTCGGCTATAACTATCGTATGACCGATATTCAAGCGGCATTGGGGATTTCTCAATTGAAAAAATTAGAAGCCTTCAAACGCAGAAGACGAGAGATCGTTGAATTTTACAACAAAAATCTAAATCTCAAGCACATAGAAGAAGCCGAGTATTCAAATGCCTGTTTTCACCTTTATCCGGTAATGGTAAACGAGAGAAAGGACTTTTACTTCAAAGCGAGAGAAAACGGATTAAATTTACAAGTCCACTATATACCGGTGCACTTGCAACCATATTACAAAGAGAAATTCGGATATAAAAAAGGAGATTATCCGGTAGCAGAAGAGTATTATGACCATTGCATATCACTTCCGCTGTATCCTGAATTAAACAGCAAAGACTTAGATGAAATCATCAAAAGGCTTAGAAAATGTCTATAAAGAATGGAGTTAAATGCTTTTAATATGAAATTATGTCTTGGAACAGTACAATTTGGTATGGATTACGGCATTTGTAACCAAAAGATGCCAAACCTTGAAGATTCGATAAAAATGCTAGACTTTGCAACACAAAACGGTATAAATAATATTGATACCGCTTATGCCTATGGCTGCGCAGA
>CASEVT010000066.1 GCA_949291445.1 uncultured bacterium
CGAGACGAAGAATTTTCAGGAGTTTGCTCTAAAAATGCAAGAGGCAGGTGCTGATGCAATGACCATTCATTGCCGTACACGTTCGCAAATGTATTCAGGTAATGCTGATTGGGCTGCTTTGTCGGACATAAAAAAAGTTGTCAGTGTCCCTGTTTTTGCTAATGGCGATATTGTTGATGTTTTTTCTGCGAAAGAATGTATTGATATTGCTAATGTTGATGGGATTGCCGTTGCAAGAGGTGTGCTTGGTTATCCTGAGCTTTTATTTGATATTGAAAATTATTTTCTTAACGGTGCAGTTCCTGCTATTTCTTCTTTAAAGTCTAAAATTGCTTTAATGCGGGAGCATTTGGAGGGTGAGATTGCGTTGCGCGGTATGAAAAACGGGATACAATTTTTTAGAAAATTTTATCCGTACTACATTAAAAAAGTTAATGGTGCTTCAAAGTATAGGTTTTCTCTGGTTACTGAGGATAAGTATGAGAACATAATTTCGATCATTAACGAGATAGAGGCTGGTTGTGAGTAAATCGTTTTATACTTATATAATTCTTACTGAGAAGAATACTTATTATTGCGGATATACTGATGATCTTGCCAAGCGTTTTGAACGTCATAGGTCAGGAAAAGCATCAAAATATACCCGTGCGTTTAAACCGGTAAAATACGTTTACACCCGTGAATTTCAGACTAAATCCGAAGCAATGAAAGAGGAAAAACGGATTAAATCGCTTTCTCGGAGCCAGAAGGAAGCACTGATTAATCTTTAACTACTTTTTTTAGTCCTTTGGGTTCATCAGGGTTTCTTTTTAATAAGCTGGCTATTTCGCAGGCGATTAGTTGAAGTGTGATAAGCGAGCCGAAAATTGCTTTAATTTTCTTGCTTGTTTTGATGTAAATATTCAAATCTCCGCAATCAGCACTTTGTACGGATGTGATACATACAATTTGTGGTGAGTAGTCGTTTTTGATTTTTTGTATATTTCTGCGGGCTGATATTTCGTTTTCATCATCAATTATAGCAATGACGATTGCTTTTTGATTTAGTACGGCAACATGCCCGTGCATAAACTCGCCAAACGGGTATGCCATAACATTTATGTAGGATGTTTCTTTAATCTTTAATGCACCTTCTTTTGCTACAGGATAATAATTTTTATTGCCCAGTATTATTATATTTTTGTATTTAGAGACAAATTTAGCTGCATTGTTAATTTTGTCAACATTGCCGATAATCCGTTCAAGGTAGAGTGGAAGTCGTCTTAGTGCTCTCAGGTCTATGAATAGGTCTTCATTTCTGGATTGTTTTATTTTCAGAATGATAAATATCATACATAAAAGTTGAGCGCAAAGGGCTTTTGTTGATGCAATACTTTTTTCAACTCCCGCATCCGAGAGTACCTTATAGTCGCAATTATTCCATAGTGTTGAGTTTTTAGCGTTAGTTATGCACATTGTCATCCCGCCGAGCTCTTTTATAATGTCGAGAGCGTGCAAAGTATCGGATGTTTCACCGGATTGAGAAATAAAAATGTAGAGTGTTTTGGGTGTAACAAAATGCTTTTTTTGCAGAATAAATTCGCTTGAATATTCATATTCGCAAGGTATTCCGACCATTTCTTTAAATAATGGTGCAGCAATTGCGGCACAATTATATGAAGAACCGCTTGCGGATATTACTATGTTTTCTATTTTTTCCGGCAGAGCAATTTTTATCTTGTCATCTTCTGTTACATATAAACTGAGTAATTTTTGCACAACAGAAGGCTGTTCAAAAATTTCTTTTTGCATTATGGATTTTAGTTTTTGCATATGTTACCTCAGTTCATTTTTGTTATTACACTTTTTATTATCTCATATTTTGAAAATATTTCATTCACCTGTTAATATTATCGGCATTTTATTGATAAACTTTAATTTTTTAATGTAAAATTAACATAATGAGATAATGAAGGAAAAGGAAGTTTTATGACAGCGAATCAGGGAATTAAGCCGATTACGTGCGAAATTAACGCTAACGGGCATATACAGATAGGCGGGTGTGATCTGGTGGAGCTTGCCGATAGGTATGCCACGCCTTTGTATGTTTACGATGAAGAGACAATCAGGACTATCGCAAGAGAGTATAAGTCTGCATTTAGGGATTATCCAAATATAAAAATGCTCTATGCTTCAAAGGCCTTTATGACTAAAGCAATATGTAAAATCTTGTCCTCAGAGGGTTTCGGGTTTGATGTTGTATCGGGCGGAGAAATTTATACGGCGTATTCTGCAGGCGTAAATATGTCTGATTGCCTATTTAACGGTAATAATAAGTCCGTTGATGAATTGAATATGGCGTTGGAGCTTGGTGTAGGCAAAATTTCTGTTGATAATTTTCTTGAGCTCGCACTGCTGAATGAGATAGCCATTTCAAAGGGTAAAATTGTTGATATACTGTTGCGCATAACCCCGGGAATCGAGTGTCACACTCATGAATATATTCAAACAGGTCATCTCGATTCCAAGTTCGGATTTGATCTTACGCAAATTGATTCTGCATTGGAGTTGATTATTGATGAATATAAGAATCTTGACCTGATAGGATTGCATGCCCATATCGGTTCACAGATATTTGAACCTCAAATATATTATGATGAAGTAGGGGTTATGTTGAAAGAGATCGACCGTATTAAAAATAAATTCGGGTTAGAATTACATACTATTAATTTGGGAGGAGGTTTGGGTATTAAGTATACTGAAAATGATCTACCGCCATCTGTCAGTGAAATTTCGGAGAAAATAACTTCTGCAATTGATTACTATTCAAAAGAATACAATCTTGGTGATGTAAACATATATATAGAACCGGGAAGAAGTATAGTCGGTACTTCGGGTGTTACGCTGTATACTGTAGGTAGTTCAAAACAAGTACCTAACGGTAAAAAGTATGTGGCTGTTGATGGCGGAATGGCTGATAACCCCCGTCCCAGCCTGTATCAGGCAGTTTATACGGCTCAGGTTGCTAACAAACCCAACGACGAATTGACCCAAACAGTAACTATTGCAGGCCGATTCTGTGAGTCTGGTGATATATTGATCAAAAATGTGAAAATGCCTGAATTGGATGAAGGTGATATATTGTGCGTATATGATACAGGTGCTTACGGGTATTCCATGTCGAGTAATTACAATCGCGTATTAAAACCTGCTGCGGTACTTGTAAATAATGGACAATCTGATATTATAATAAATAGAGAAAGTTATGAGGAGCTGGTCTCTTGTGACATGGTTCCGGATAGATTAAGCTAAGGATTTTATTTTGTTAGGTGAAATTAAAGATATATTTATTAAGCAATTACAGCTGGTACAGCCCAGCTTTACTTGGATTAATATCACCGAAATTTTTATTATCTTTGCTTTAATCTTTGTCCTGTACAAAAAATTTATTAAGGGTACGCAATCTGAAAAACTTGTCAAAGGTTTGTTTATCTTGCTTTTGACGTGGTTGTTCAGTGAGTTGTTGATTAAGTTCAATCTGCAAATACTTGGTGTATTCCTTAGAACAATGATTAATATAATCCTATTTGGTGCCGTGATTATCTTTCAGCCGGAAATTAGAAAATTTTTGGGATATCTTGGTCAGTCAAATATTTTTAATAAAGGCTTTTTTAGTAAAAAAGAAGTTAAGCATGTAGAGAAAATTAACGTAATAAAAGAGCTGATAGAAGCTGTAAAGTATCTTGCAAAGACGCATACAGGTGCGTTGATGGTTTTAGAACGGGATGATAATGTAAATACTTATTCGGATGTAGGAACGCAAATTGACGGAAATGTTTCGACCGAGCTGTTATTAACAATTTTTCATCCCAATACGCCATTACACGATGGTGCTGTGGTTATATCCGGTGAAAAAGTCCGTTCTGCCGGTGTATTGTTGCCATTGACTGAGGATCCAAAATTGAGCTGGAAATATGGTACACGCCACAGGGCTGCTATTGGTATGAGTGAAGTGTCTGATTCTGCTTGTTTGGTTGTATCAGAAGAAACGGGTGATGTGTCTATTGCTTTGGATGGAACGTTAAAGAAATATGAAGACATTACTTTGTTGAGAAAAGATTTGGAGATCTTGTTGGGATATCAGGATGAGGATGTCTCTCAAAATAATAAGACTGTATTTAATTTTATCAAAATTACAACAAAGACACCGTCAGTGCAGAATGATAAGTTGAAAAAGCAATGAATCCGATATTGTCAATTGTGAGTAATAAAATAGTTGCGGTTGTGCGTGCGGCTGATGCAGATCAGGCGCTTAGGGTTTCTGAGGCTTTGATCTGTGGCGGTATAAAGACTATTGAGGTTACTACTGAAAAAAGCTTGATGTTACCTGTTATAAAGGAACTTTCTTTAGATAAGAATATTACTGTTCTTGCAGGAGGGATAATAACAGCAAAACGTGCGGCGGAAGCTTTGGAAAATGGCGCACAGGTAATAGTTTCACCGGTGTTTCAAACTAATTTGGTAAAATTTTGTGCATGTCAACATGTTCCTCATATTGCTACCGTTTCAACTGCAAATGAGGCTTATAGTGCTTGGAAATCACGTATTCCGTTAATAAAGCTCTTTCCTGCACAATCTATGGGTTCTACAGATTATCTGGAGGATTTACTGAGACCTATGCCATTTTTAAATATAATGGCAGCTGGCGGTATTTCACTAAATAATTTCACTTCATATCTGAAAGCAGGTGCTATGGCGGTTGGGCTCGGGCGGGCATTTTATCAAGATGTTCCTTTGTCCCAAATTAAAAACAGGGCGCAGTTTGCCGTTGAACAGTTGAAAAAATTTGAAGAAGTTTTGTAAAATTATAGACTATTTTTTGTAGATAAGATTAAATGGTATTATGTCTGAGAAAATTAACGAAAAAGTAATAAACATTTTTAAAAAGCATATTAAAAACCACCAGACAAATCCTGAGAATAAGGTCAAATCGTTTGCCGGTTTTAGTTATGTGCGATTGGATGAAGATGCTAACGGATATCCCTTTAAAGAGGAGTATTTGTTGGAATATGCGAAGGAGTGTCATTACATTGTCAAAGTAATGCGAGAGAAAAATAAAAAGATTTCTTTGTACAGTTATAATGTACCGAGTGAGAAATTATTAGACTTTTTGTTAATGTTCAGAAATAATGAATTGAGTGGTACGATTATTGAGGTGGATAAATTTATCCCCAAAGATCTGGCTTAATTTATGACGATTAAGACATAGACTTGTTCTTCTACAAGATAGCCGATTAGAGAGAAATTATGGATAAAATAGGACAATCAGAACTTGAGAGTGTTTTGACGCAGGTAAACAAGCCGTATCAATATGTAGGCAATGAGATGTTTTCATATGAAAAATCGTTTGATGAGGCAAAAATTCGTTTTGCGTTAGCTTTTCCGGATAAATATGAAGTAGGTGCGAGTAATCTTGGGCACAGAGTTTTGTATGAAACAATAAGTTCAATAGAAGGTTGTTTGTGTGATAGAGCCTATGCGCCTGAGGCGGATTGTAAGAAGCTATTGAAGGAGTTAAATATACCTTTATACGGATTAGAGACGAAGGTTTCGTTAAATAATTTCGACTTTTTGGGATTCTCATTGCAATACGAATTATGTTATCCGACTGTTCTTTCTATGTTGGATATGGCTTCTATTCCAGTTTATAGTAAAGATAGAACGCACAATGATCCAATAGTGCTTGCGGGCGGTCCTTGTGCATTTAATCCTGAACCGATGAGAGATTTTATTGATGCGTTTTTGATTGGTGATGGAGAGGAGTGTTGTTTTGAAATTGTTAATGAATTTATAAAACTCAAAAACTCCGGTTCTTTCAGTCGTTCGGAAGTATTAAGTAAAATTGCACAAATAGATGGAATATATGTACCGCAGTTGCATAATCGAGTTCAAATTAACAAACGAATTTCGGATTTTGATATAAGTAAGGCACCCAAAATCCATCCGGTACCGTTTTCAACATCGATACATGACAGGGCAGTAGTAGAGATACGACGTGGGTGTGGGCGGATGTGCAGATTTTGCCAGCCGGGTCATGTAAATCTGCCTATTCGTGAGCGCAAGGCCGAAGATATTATCAATTTGACAAAAGAATTGGTTAAAAATACCGGTTATGACGAATTTTCGTTGCTGTCGTTGTCTTCAAACGATTATACAAATATTGAACCTGTTTTAGAGGAATTAACATGTTATTTCAAAGATAAAAAGGTTTCAGCATCATTGCCGAGTCAGAGAATAGATCGTTTTAATATACGGCTTTCAAATCTGGTTAAAGATGTGCGAAAGACTACAATAACGCTGGCTCCGGAAGCTGGTTCGCAACGTCTTCGAGATGTTATTAATAAAAATCTTAATCAGGAGCAAATTATCGGCACTACTTTAGAGTGCTATAAAAACGGATATGACAGTATCAAATTTTATTTTATTCTTGGTTTACCTACCGAAACGTATGAAGATATTGATGAAATGTTGGAGTTACTCAATATAATCCGTCATAGGGCTAAGAATATAAAAAATGAATTGGGACTAAAACAAGATTTAAAATTAAATTGTACGCTCTCAATATTTGTTCCGAAACCGTTTACACCATTTCAGTGGTTCGCTCAGGATTCGATCGAGAATATAACTGAAAAAATTCACTATATTAAGTCCCGACCAATAAAGGGTGTAAGGATAAAAATACATGACAGATATATTTCTCAAATAGAAGCTGTACTGACACGTGGCAATAGTTCATTATGTAAGTATATTGAAGAGCTGTACAAGTCCGGATGTTATCTGGATGCTTGGGATGAGTATTTTGATAAAAATAAATGGGATGAAGCCGCAAAGAAGTGCGGAATTTCATTGAAGTTCCTTGCACAGATGACTTTTGATACGGAAGAAATCCTGCCTTGGGACTTTATTAACGTTGGTATAAAAAAAGAATGGCTAGTTGGTGAATATACGAAGGCACTGAAAAATATTGCAAGCATTCCTTGTGAAATAAGTTGTTCGAATTGCGGTATTTGTCAATCATTTAAGGTTCAAAAACAACTTGATAAGGCATATATACCAAAACTCACGGCAGAGTCTTCGCGTTTGGATGTTCAACCTAAGAAATACAGAGCAAAGTTGACTAAGTTAAATTATTTAAAGTATTTATCACATTTGGATTGGCAAAATACTTTGGTCAAGGGTTTATTTCGTTCCGGTTTGAGGCTGGTGTTCACAGAGGGATTCAATCCTATACCTAAGATTTCATTGGGGGTTGCGTTGCCTTTGTTTGTTGAGAGTGAGAGTGAGTTTTTGGAGTTTGAAATTTACGATGATATTTCAGAGCAAGAGATAATCTCCAGATTGAATAGTTCTTTGGATAAAAATGCACAAATTATTAATATTTATGAAATTGAAAAATCCTCAAAAAGCTTGGATAATCTGGTTCAGTGGGCAAAGTATGAATTTTTGCCTGTTGAAGATGGTATTTTCAAAAAACAAAATTTGCGTTATATTAAAGATGTACTTACTTCCGGTGATGAAATATTTCTGAAGAAGAAGTCAAAAAAAGGTGTAGATAAATTAATATCGGTTAATCAGTCATTAAGAGATGTTGAAATTTTTGAAGACAAAATTTGTATGACATTGAAAACCGGGCAAAATCAGTCATTGCCCTCGTTGCGACCTGATGATGTGATAAAATTTTTCTATCCGGATGGCAGGTTTAATATAAAACGCCTTGCTTTTTATGATGAAAATATGAATAGAATTTAAAGGATAAGAAGATGACAAAATCAATAGTTATTGCTGAACGCGACAATATTGCTGCGGTGTTTGAAGATTCAAAAGTTACTGAATTTTATATTCATAAAGGAGAAATTTTACTCGGAGATGTTTATATAAGCAAAGTGGAAAATATATTACCAAGCATAGAAGCAGCGTTTGTCAATGTTGGGTCAGATAAAATGGGATTTTTGCATGCTGCTGATGTGATTGGAAAGGGAGGTTTACAAGATAAATTGTCACCGAAACAAAGATTAATGGTGCAAGTTGTTAAAGAGCCTACCGGTCACAAAGGTCCCAGAGTTACTACTGCAATAAGCCTTCCGGGTCGTTTCTTAGTATTGATGCCGCAGGAAACAGGTGTCAGCGTAAGTAAGAAAATTTCTTCTTCAAAGGAACGTGCAAGACTTAAATCTATTGTTAATCTTCTTAAACCTGTTGGCTTGGGTATTATAATAAGAACAGAAGCTGAGGGTCAGTCTGAAGCTGAAATTCAGGAAGATTTGGAAATTTTACTTGAAAAATGGAATTCGATTATAACTCAGGCGGAACTCGTTAATGCGCCTAATCTTCTTTATCGGGATCAAGATTTATTATATAGGGTTATCAGAGAGGCCTGTGACGAAGATGTGAAGGAAATAATTGTTGATACACCCTATGCATTGCAGCGTACTCAACAACTTATTCAAAATTGGAATTTGAGTAAGGATATTGAACTTTCTGTGTATAAAGGTACAGAACCTTTGTTGGTTGCTTCCGGCGTAAAAAAAGAGATTATGGATGCATTGCAGATAAAGGTTAATCTTCCATCAGGCGGATATCTCTTCATACAAACTACCGAAGCTTTGACCGTAATCGATGTCAATAGTGGTAAATTTATCAGTTCTGCAACACAAGATGAAACAATTTTAAAAACAAATAAAGAAGCTGTTCATGAGATTGCCCGTCAGCTTAAATTGAGAAATATCGGCGGCATGATTATTATTGATTTTATCGACATGCTCTCCAGAACGGATAAAATAGCTATACTCGAAGAATTGGAGCTTGCAATTGAATCCGATAAGGCAAAACCGCAGGTCGGTCAATTATCTGATTTGGGACTCGTCGAAATGACTCGCCACAGACAAGGACAAAGTCTTGCGGAAATTTTCTCTAAAAAATGTCCGTCCTGCCACGGTACCGGATATATTGTTGAGGAGATGACGTTCTCTACTGCGGTTGCGGAGGGTGAGTATCGTGCAAAGGTTGCTAAAACAAAGCTGCCTATGGGGCACCATAATGGTAAGAAGCCACAATATCCTGATAAGAGCAACAACAAGGTATTCAATTATCAGAAAAATCCTTCAACTGCGAACCAACAGGCTAAAAATGATTTTGACAGAAAAAATCATCAGAAAAATAATACTGTTGAATTGCAAACTGATGATAATCAGGAGTTCCAACTTCAGGATACTGCAAGCAGTGTTTCTGTTAAGAATAATAAGAAAAATCCTCGAGATACCAGAAAAAAACGTCGTAGTAATTCTTCTAAAAAAGAGGTTTTAGAGCTAGTTGATGAGCTTTTAAAACCATTAAATACGGCTGTTGATGATTCTTCTTCTGAAAATGTTTCTGACAGTGTTGAACAAAATATTATTCAGAATCAGTCAGAGCAGCTTATTATCCAAGAACAGAGTGCTTCTGTGGCTGAGGTTAAAGTTGACGCTGATATTAATATTGCAGATAATGTTGCAGACGAAAATATTGAAGCGCAGGCAAAACCGGCTAAGGGCAAAGTGCGCCGCTCAACTAAAACTCGTCGCAAATCTGCTTCTGACAAAACTAAAAAGGAGACTTCCGGAAAACGTGTTGCTAAGAAAATTGAAGAATAGTTTAATATGTATTTTTACAATGGGGCTTTTCTTATGCTGTCCTGTTGTTTTGGCGGCTGTGGATAACGAATCGGCTGTTGCTGTACCTAAAACAACTGCAAGTGCTGCTTCTTTAGTTCCTAATAATGCTGAAAAAAAACAAGTTTTTAACAAATTTTTAGTTTCAATGTTATGGGTATTCGGCTCGTGCTTTTTGATCATTGTATGTTTACTGCTGTATAGGAAAATTGCATCAAAAAACAATGACAATGTTATTATGATTGAGCCGGATATATTGCAAAACTTGAACTCACCTGATACCGTTGAAGAGGCGGCTGAGTTTGTTATCAAAAAATTCTAATGATTTTTTGCGGCGGTTCACCATAGTCTTGGAGCAATTTATCTACAACTTTGGGCATTTGACAGACGAATGAATAATTTCCTCTGGATATAGAACACTTTGAGCAGTCTTTGCCGGCTTCGTAACATTCTATGGCTTGTGGTGTCCAGTTTTGAATCAATGAATCTGAAAGCTCGCCGTTGGTTTGTGGTGTAAAAAACTCAAATATTTTACGTGCAGATTTCGCAAAACCCATACAAAACTCCTGATTAATACCCCTTTCTTTCAGTATAACAGTGCTCAACATCTTTTAATCCGCTGAATGTATGAATTCTTAGTCTACAAATATTATTAATGGCGACAATCCTGATTTTTCCATTGATAAATATAAAACTGTTAAAAAATATATTATACCAATAAGAAAACCCAGATCTGTATAATTAAAATTTACCGTGCTTGTTTTTGTATCTTCTTCATCGTTATCTGTTGTTATGAATTTGTAAAAGTTCGTGCTTATTAGAATAAGCTGTAAAATAAATGCAATGTACCCTAAAAAAATTATTGGTGTGCCAAAGAAAACTATGAAACTTGATACATTTTGAGACAAATTTTGTTCTGCAATATATATGAGGTTTAGCAGTAAACACAATAAAACTTGCATATATCCGATAACAGAGGACGTTTTATATGTAGTTTGTGTTCTGAATTCTTCCAACATGTGAACATTCTACTATTTTGCTTAAAATATGTCAAAGTGACAGTTTTATTTTCATATTAAAAAGGCTGCTTTTAAGAAGCAGCCTTTTGATTGTTAAATATAATATCAGCTATTTTTTAACAATTTTAATTGCACTGTCAGGGCAAACCATAGCGCAGGTGCCGCATCCAATGCATTTTTCAGGATCCGGCTGAACACAAGGGGTTTGGTAAAGACCAACTTCGTGTGACCAGCTCAGACATTTTTCGCCTTTAGCATTAATAGGGCATTTAACCATGCAAAGTCCGCAACCTTTGCACAGATCCTTGTATAGCATCCAATCTGCTTTTCCCTTTTGAACGCCTTCAACTACTATACCTTGATATTCTTTAGTTGTCATTAGTTCTCTCCTTATACACCTGCTTTATTGGCAATTAACTGCATACCTTTTTCAAGAGCTTTGTAGTTTAATTCTCTTAATTCCGGTTTAGCAGCAAATTTTTTGCCCAAAGCAATTTCCATAGCGTTTTTAACGTCATCAATCTTGAGAACATGAGTAGCTTCAATCAATGCACCCAAAATCATGATGTTAAATACACGAGTACTTAATTCATCATTTGCAATTCTGTTTGCCGGTAGACCAATAACTTCTTTACATTTGCAAGTAGGTTTTTTAGTGCAGACTGATGAATCATAAACCACAATTGAGTTTTCATCAGCATATTCACTACATCTGTCAATAGCTCTGTCAGAGCACATGATAATGATGTCACCTTTGGAAAAGCGAGGTTCACCTATTCTTTCGTCAGCAATTTGACAGAAAGCAATAGAAACGCCGCCTCTTTGTTCAACCCCAAAGTTTGGAATATAAAGTACTTCCTTACCAGCTTCGTAACCGGCTTCAACAAGGATTTTTGCAACTGATTGAACGCCTTGTCCGCCTTCACCGGCTAATACCATTTTTGTTCTTGACATTGTTTTCTCCTTATTCTAAGCCTTCGCGAATTACGAATTCTTTAACTTCAAAACATTCTTCCATAGTTGCCAGTCTGCCCCAAGTATCTGCATTATTGGTTCTCCAGTTAAGCGGACAAAGTGACAGAACTTCGACAAATGAAAATCCTCCTTTTTCAACATTTGTTAATGCTCTTTTGAGAACTTTCTTGAGGTTTCTGATGTTGCCAACAGAAGCTCTTGCTACATAAGATTTTTCAGGGTTAGCAATTGCAGCAACCATTTCAGCACCCTTTGCAGGTCTGCCGGTAACTTCGCAGTCACGACCGTAAGGGGTTGTTTCAGTCTTTTGACCCGGCATAGTAGTAGGTGACATTTGACCGCCGGTCATACCGTAGTTTGTGTTGTTACACAGCAGGATGAGCATATTTTCGCTTCTGACTGCTGCGTTAACCAAGTGCTGCGCACCGATTGCTAATCCGCCGCCATCACCCATATATGCAATGCCTACTGTACCGGGGTTTGCTCTTGTTACACCGTAAATAACCGGAGTTGTTCTTCCGTGGTGGGTTTGAACTGAGTCTACGTTCATGTAATTCCAAGAGAGCAATGAACAACCGATATCGCACCCGAATACCGCTTTTTCTTGCAATTCGAGTTCGTCAATAGTTTGAGCTAAACTCTTTAATATAATACCGTGTCCGCATCCTGGACAAAATTTACTAGCACCTACTTCGGCATTTTGTGCTTTTGGTAAATTTGGCGGTGTTGTTATTATTTGTGCCATTTTATAATCTCCTTTGATAAATTATTTATCTTATTACAAACATTTGTGATCAATAATGCCTACAGTAAGCATTAAACAGTTGCAGGTGTTTTAACCATTTCTTCAACTTTTGCAACTATATCGTCACCTGTAACGCCGACACCCATTTTGAAGAGTGTTGAGTAAGGAGTTTGTAATCCGTAGAGTTTTTCCATAACCATACGTTTGAGTTGTCCGTTAGCTGATTCTGTGAACAGAACTTGTTTTGCTCTTGCAACAGCTTTTCTCATCGGTTCAACAGGAAGCGGTCTGATTGTGATAGGTCTGAACAAACCTGCCTTGATTCCTTTTGCTCTTAACTCGTCGATAGCTGTCATTGCTGAACGTGCAACTATACCGTGTGCAATTATCAAGATTTCTGCATCATCAGCTTTGTACTCAAAGTATTCTTCAATCTCAGGAGCAATTCTATTGAACTCTTCTTCATATGCATTCAAATGTTCCATCAATTCTTCTTCGAGGTTGAAGGTATTTCTCAGGTGAGTAGCTTTTCTGTCAACATCGATTTTGCCGGGGGCTCTGAGATATGTCTCGGTCGGAACCATTTTTATTCCTCTTGATGCGGGATCGTAAAGTGTTACGGGTTCTCTCATTTTTCCTTGATATCCGTCAGCCAGCATAAATGTCGGGAATCTGTACTTCCACGCTGTGTTAAACGCTTTAATCATATAATCGTATAGATCTTGGTGACCTGCTGTTGAGTATACAATTCTGTAACCTTCGCCGTTTCCGCCAAAGCAGGTCAATTGCGTCTCTTGTTGAGCGTAGATAACTGTTGCTGTTGACGGACCTCCTCTTTGCATAACTGCGCAAACAAAAGGTATTCTCATCATTTCAGCCATGCTCATTGCATCTTGCATAATAACGTTGCCGGGGCCGGCTGTTGCTGTGAATGCTCTTTTACCGGCCAAAATTCCGCCGATAGTTGAGAAGCCTGCTGAAATTTCGTCTTCAGTTTGTAAAAATCCTGCTTCCATTTTTGGAAGAAGTTTACACCACGTGTGCATAATTTCGTTTTGCGGTGTAATAGGATAACCGTACATGAATTCTGCTTCTGCAGCATTTGCTGCGTATGCAATAACTTCATTTCCGGTTAAAAACATTCTTGTGTCTTTTTCAATAAGTTTCTTTACCATCTTTTCACCTTTTCTGGTTAAATCTACCCTTACCCTACAATTCTAATACAAACAAACTTTTTTTGACACAAATTTTACAACTTTATAACTATTGGTTATAATTTTTTTATGAGAAAGATTATTGTATTTACGGTATTGATTTTTTTAATTTCATCGACTGTCACGTTTGCTGTTCAGTCTTATGAGACTTGTAAATCGTATTTTTATAAGCGGGATTTTTCTCGCGCTAACAGTTGTGCTCAGCAAATATTGCGTACTAAACCTGATGATTTGAATACAAGATATTTGTACGCCATGAGTTTTTTATATTTGAATCAGAAGGACAGTGCTTATGCTCAATTTGATAAAATCAGGACAATAAGCCCGGGAACTTCTCTGGCTCGTCAATCAGAAGCTCAGATGCAAAAAATGCAAAAAGTTCATACCAGTTCTTCTTCTGCGAAGAAAAATGATTATGGTGATTATCTCTCTGAAATCAACAGCTCAAAAAAGTGGGCAACCATGCCTATTCGTATTTGGGTTCAGCCCACTAAATATACTTCCACAGTTTATAAAGCTTTTAATGAGTGGCAAATAGTTTCCGGGGGGCTTATTAAATTTTCTAAAACTAATTCTGAGTCTCAAGCTAAAATTAAGGTCTATTTTACTGATGCAATTAATCGTTCCGGCAATGATACTCTTGGTTTGACCCGTACTTCTTCGCAAGGGAATAATATTGTTTCTGCAAATATACAACTTTTGTACAAATTTAATGGAAAGGTTTTTTCTCAAGAAGAACTTTACCCCATTGCGCTTCATGAGATTGGGCATGCTCTCGGTATTAACGGGCATAGCAGAAATAACAATGACATTATGTTTCCAAATAACGGTATAATTGGTATTCATACATCCCGACGCGACGTTAATACCATTAAGGCAATATATCAAAATTAGCTGATTAGTTTTATGTGTTTTTTTGTCAATTTTGTGTAATTTGGTTTCATTTCTAAAAATATGTAAAGTTTTATTAATTTAGCACTTTTTAGTTAATACAGTTAGCAAATAATTGTCTGTTTGATTTTTATATTCTACAATAATGAAAGCTTAGGATGTTAAAGTGTTGGAGGTAAAACTGATGTCTATTCAATCCGTATCTTTTAAGCAGGCGAACAGTAAGGAATTAAAATCAAAAAACTATTTGCCGTTTGCAGGTGCCGCTGCCGTTGTTACTACAGGTGCCGGTGCTGCCGGTGGCTATTATTTTACAAAGTTAAACGAAGATAATTTTGTTAAAGCATCTATTGCTGAACAACTTGATACGGCTTCGAAAGATATTATACAAGGTCGTTCTAAACTTATTGAAATATTAGGTGCCGATGTTGTTGAAGCTGATGCAATTAACACTCAAAACCTTCTGTTAAGAAGGAATCTGGACGCTGCTGACGCTGAGTTTGCAAAAGTTGCTTATTGGAATAACGGTGTTCCGGTGAAGTTGGATAATGCTGACCAAGCTGCTTTCAATAAGGCTGTTAAAGAGCAAAAAAAAGCTTATGAAGGATTGCTCAATGCTGTTGGTGAGCCGAGTAAGATGCTTAGCGAGAAGGAATTTATTGAAAAAGGTAACAAAATAAGATCCGATGCAATTTCTAAGTTGCCTGAGAACATGAAGTCACTTGTTTCTTCTATTACTAAATCAGTTTCGGATGCTGAATCAAAATTCATTGAGGTTATGGAGCATTGTGAATTTACTCCCAGTAAGGAAAAACCTGTTTCTGATTTGGCACAAAAATTTAAAAATATGTTTGCATCGCTCAATTCTTCTTCTCGTGATGAGGTACTTGAGAAAAAGGTCGTTGAGTTGACCGCAAAACTTAAAAAGTATAATGCAGTTAAATATGCGGCTGTTGGTGCAATTTTGGGTGCTGTTGCTCTTGTTTCAGTAGTCTTTGCTAATAAATCTCATAAAGCATAGTTTTTTTTAATTAAAAATAGCGCTGCATTTTGCGGGGCTGTTTTTTGTGCTATTATTTGCATGTTTTTTACTTTGTATAGGGGTGTTTTTATGTATGATAAAAAAATTGCTATCGGTTGTGATCACGGTGGATTTAAGTTAAAAAACAGAATAATTGAGCATCTTGCTGAAAATGGGATTGAGACTGTGGATTATGGATGTTATTCTGAGGAATCTTGTGATTATCCTGTTATTGCTAAAAAAATTGTAAAAGAAATTACAAACGGTGTGCATGATTACGCAATTCTAGTTTGCGGCACAGGGCTTGGCATGGCAATTGTTGCTAATAAAACACGCGGAATCCGTGCTGTGACTTGTTTTGATTCGACTACCGCCCGTATGGCTAAATCTCATAATGATTCTAATGTTTTATGTCTTGGTGAACGTATTACAGGCGAATATCTTGCACTGGATATAGTTGACACTTGGATTAAAACAGAGTTTTCAGGTGGCAGACATAAACGCAGAGTCGATATGTTTGAGGATTAACGGTTAAATTAGTTGCTTATCGAAAGTTGGCTCACTGCTGCGTCAACGTTGGGTTGAATTGGTATCAGTGTGTCCAAAAATGCATCTGCCAAAGCTGTTCGAACTGAATTTGATATGTTTACCAGAGTAAATGTTCCGCCGTTTTCTCTAGCTATTTTATACAAATTTGCAAACGCACTGGTATATTCATCATCAAAAATTTTTATATTTTCCATATTGAATATTATATTTTTATATCCTGTATACAATGATGTTGTCACATCTTTTGTTATAGTATCTATGTGCTTGGGTCCGTTAAATTTATTCAATGTGTAACAGCAGATATTTTCATTTATAAAATATTTCAAATAATCACTGTGCTGTTTATTTGTGATTGAGGCTGTAATAAATTTCAAAATTTGTTCATGCCAATTGCTGCTTTTGGGTATAAACTCGTCTATTCCCAGTTTATAACATTTTTCTATGAGTGCATTATCGTCTGTACCTGACATAACAATTATTTTGTTGAGATTTTTGTTGTTTCTCAGTTCGATACATTCTTGTATTAACTCTATTCCATCGATTGAATCGGGCAAAAATAGGTCAACTACAACAAAATCAAATTTCTTTTTCTTAAGTTCTGCAAATGCTTCAACTTTTGTCCGTGCTACGGTTGGAGTAACTCCAATTCTTTTTAGTAATTGGTTAAACTGATAAATCGAAAGTTCCAGATCATCGACTATTAATATATTAAAATCCATTGTCTTTGCAATCGTATCAGTTGCGGCAAATGCAAGAAGTTTTCTTTCTATTGCAATCAGAGCTTTTGTTATGTCATCCGATGTTGCCACATTCGGGTCTATACCTGTTTCTGACAATTCTATTAATTTTGTTAATTGTTCATCGTTTATTTGCATATTTTTATCTCATATAAATTACCGATAATATTTTAGTTTATATTCTCTGATAATACCTCATTCAAAAGTTTTAGATCTCTCTTGTTTTTGCAATTTTCTTGAAATAGTTTGAACAGGTCTGGTCGTTTGCACATTGTGATTTGGAGTTGTTTCTTTCTTCTCCACTCTGCAATCTTAGCGTGGTTGCCGTCAAGAAGCTCCTCAGGTACTTTTAAACCTCTGTATTCTCTCGGCTTTGTATATTGAGGGTATTCAAGCAATCCGTCTGTGAATGAATCGTAATTTGCAGAGTCAATCTTGCCGAGGCAGCCTTCTATGTTTCGTGAAATAGAGTCGATCAGGCACAAAGCTGGTAGTTCCCCTCCGGTTAAAACAAAGTCTCCAATTGATATTTCTTTTGCATTGGTATAGATTTTTATTCTTTCGTCAAAACCTTCATAATGTCCGCACAAAAGGATTATATGTTGTTTAGTATTAGACAATTCTTTTGACATAGCCTGTGTAAAAGGTTGTCCCTGTGGTGATAAAAGTATTACTTCCGAGTATTCTGTCTTCTTAATGCTGTCAAATGCATCAAAATACGGTTGGCACATTAAAACCATGCCTGCACCGCCGCCAAAGGGTGTGTCATCTACTTTTCGGTGTTTATCCAAAGAGTAGTCCCTAGGATTTATTGTATTAATTTTGATAATCTTATTTTCTATTGCCCTCGAAATGATGCTGTGAGAGCATGCTTGTTGAATCATTTCGGGAAATAAGCTGACAACATCAAATTTCATGAGTCAATTCCGTCAATCATATTTATTACAATTTTTTTGTTGATTAAATCAACTTCAGGTACCAGTTCTTTCACGAAAGGAACCATGAACGTTTTTAAATCAGTTTTCTTTATGCATATAAGATTAGAAGCTTTGTTTTCGCCGATTATATCAACAATGCCAATCCTATTGCCCACTGTATCAAAAACATCCAATCCGATTAAATCTTTAATAAGATATTCATCTTGTTCTAAATGTGATTTTAGGTCCTCTTCATAGATATGTACAAGTAATCCTTTAAATTGAAGGATCTCATTTATTGAATCATATCCCTGAAACTTAATAAGTGCAGTATTTTTATGAAATCTTACATATTCTATATTAAGCTCAATTTTCTTGTCATCAACAAATATAAAAACTCTTTTTAGTGATTTAATGACAGACTCTTTACCTGAAGTGAAGCCCATTTTGACTTCGCCTTTTATTCCGTGAAAATTCAGGATCTTACCTACTGAAATAAGCTTGCTATTCATTTTCTGCAGATGTATCTTTGTTCTCTTCTTCAGTCTTTTTAGGTTTTCTGCCTCTTGTCTTTTTGGGTTGTTCGACATCAGGCTCAGCAGGAACTTCTTTCACTTGTTGTGTTTTAAACTCCTCGGGTGCGTCTGCCCTGTCAGGATTCCAACGATCGAGACCCATTTGTTTTCTGACAAGTCCAATTCCGACGTGAACACGCCACTCATCTATCTTTAATTGTGCTGCTATAATTTTGTGACAACCGATAGGCGGAAGTGGCAGCAAAGGTTCATAAAGTGCCTTTATTGCAGTAAGTTGGTCAGGTGAAACTGCCAATTTTCTTTTTGGAAATGGCAACTTAGGCAGCATCATTTTTTGTCTGACTAAGTTAATCCCAAAGAATACTTTTCTTGCTTCCAGTCCGATTTGTTCTGCAATAACTTCATGTGCATCAGGATTTGGCAGCGGTAACATCTTTTTGTAAAGTTCTTCAATTTGCAAGAGTTGTTCTTTTGTTACCAAAAGTTGCTTTGGTGGTCTTTGCGGACCTCTTTGCGGTTTTGGTCTAAACCCGCCTTGCGGTCTTTTGTTGTAACCGCCTTGCTGCGGTCTTTGGTATCCGCCTTGTGCACGCTGATATCCGCCTTGACGCTGGTAACCTTCATTATTTCTGTCATACGGGCGTTGTGGTCTGTCATAACTTCTGTTGTTATACGGACGTTGTGGTCTTTGTTGACCGTATGTACGTTGCTGGTTGTAATTTCTTTGACCGTCATACCTTGGTCTATCGTTGTATCTCGGTCTATCCTCCGGTTTTTGGAAGGATTCTGTCGAATAGCTTGAGTAAGCTTGCTTTTCTTTTTCCGTTCCGTCTGTTGATTCATCCGTTGATTTCTTGTCGGCATATAGACAGCTGGGACAAATTACCCTCTTGGGGTTTTTAGTTTCAAATTCCGCTCCACATTTAGTACACTTATTTACATACATTTCTATTGACCCTTTAAAGTGAAAGGCTACTTAATTTCGCTCCTCAGTATAGTTAATAATTACAAAATATTAATATTTATACTTATTGTAAATGTAAAAACAATATATGGCAAGTATTTTCTTAATTTTGTCCGGTTATTTTTGAAGAATGATAGTAACAGGACCGTCATTACAGAGCTCTACGTCCATCATTGCGGCAAATATACCTGTTTTTACTGTTAAGTTAGATTCTTTTAATTTTGATATAAATTCTTCATACAACTTCATTGCCGTATCAGGTTTTTCTGCATTGTCAAAGCTTGGTCTTGTCCCTTTTTCGCAGTTTGCTGCCAGTGTAAATTGCGATACAACAAGGATTTCGCCGTTTATATCCTTAATTGACTTATTCATTTTGTTATTTTCATCGGCGAATATCCTTAATTCTAACGCTTTTTTCGCCATCCAGTTCAATTTATCTTCAGTATCTCCTTTTTCCACTCCGAAAAGAATTAATAGACCGTTTTGGATTTTTGAATGTTCTTTATTTTCAATTGTAACTGATGCACTTTTAACTCTTTGTATGACAGCTTTCATTTAATTTCTCCAGATCTTTTTCCAGAAGTTCTGAAAAAAGTTTAATTTTGTCCATTGTATTTCTCAGGTATGTTCTTGCTTGTTCATTGATTTTTGTTGTTGTAGTTTTATCTTTTTTTTCATAATTTTCTCTCAGAAGATAGCTTAATTCGTTGTAGTCTGCCAGTGTAATTAATCTGAACGCCATGTTTGCAGTTCTTTTTTCGTTAGATTTTTGTAACATTTGTAATATTGATTGAGTGTCAGTGGTTTTTGTTTTTAGTTTTTCATATTGTTTTTGAGTCCAATTGTAGTTTTCTTTAAGTATTTTTAATGTTAAATTTAAGTTGCTAATCAGTGTTTGAGTTGAGCAAAATTGTTCGTTACAATTTGGGATATTTTTTTTGAGTTCTGCCAGATCAATTTCTTCCAAATTTTTATGCTCAAACCCTTCAATATATGCGCCGGATGATGCATTAATCAATTTAATATTTTTGTTTCTTTCTGCAAAATCTTCAAAATAGCTGCAAAATAATTTGTAAGTTTTGCTGGTTGGAATAGGTTTGCCGTCGATGCTTTTTGTTGTGCAGATGAATTGGTTTAACTCTGAAATTCTCTGATCAACAAGCCCTTCTTTCTCTTCATCACTCAATTTGCTGTCCATATTTGTAAACAGTTGTTTAAATTTTTCCTTATTTTTCGTCTCAATTTTGTACGTGCCGTTTTCTTGTAAATTACATTCAAGTCCTTCGTATATAGTGTCTTTTGCATAACATTTGCCATCCGAGTATGCAAGATCTTGTCCCAATAAGATTATCGGATTGCATCCGAGGTATTTTGCGCTGTATAGCGCATGGTATGCTACCGTTCCCTTAGCTTCAAAATAATCCTGCTCTGTGCCTGTGAGCTCTGAAAACAGGTGGTTAAAGTTAGATTCATAAGAGGTTGTCAGAAATTTATTTTTGAACTGGTAATAAAATACATTTCTGTTTGCTGCGGGTTCTGTAATGAGGTTTGTTTTGGACAGATCTAAATCTTTTAGCTGATGCCTGCATTCAAACGATTCCAGATAATTTATAAAGTCCGGTACAATTTCGTTTTCGTACAATGCTTTTGCAGCTGTTCCGACTGAAAAAATCAGTGCTTTATCTTTGTTAGCCTTTAGTGTGCTTATATTTTTGTGTAAAGACGGTCCTGCTGATACAATTATTGCCGGTATATCTTTGAATTTGCCCTTTAGCATTTTTAAATTTGAAAGTTTGATTTTTTCATCCAAATCCTCTGCCATTATCATGACTTTGCTGAACATTTTAAACGATTGATACTCATAGTAATGTTTTTGTATTGCTGCAAAATTTTCTAACTTAATTTTGTTTTCCTTATAACTTTTTTGTGAGCGATAGTAATCAGTTGTGCTGAAAATTACTTCTTTTTTCCACTTATAAATTTTTGCAAAGATAATTTTGAGTTCATCGATATCGGAGACCAAGAAGAAATCATCTCTGTTTAAAATTGAAGTAAAATCTGCATTTTCAAATACAAATTTCAAAAGGTTTATATCCGGCTCAAAAACTACAGTAATTCCTTTGGCATGTTCAGTAAAGTATTCTGCAGTATACCCAAGCCCTAAACCGTAGATGATGTGTATTACATTTTTTGTATCGTTAGTCACACCGGTGAAAACCTCCTTAGCCTCTTCGTTTACGCATGTGACTGAGTGTATCGGTACACCGTTGACCAGAAGATTGTATTCTCCTGCCAGATTTAATTTTAATTCATAAATTTCACCTGATGTTGTGCTTGATTTAAGTTTTTTACACAATTCAGGATTGTATCGTTGCAGTGATTTTATATTTATATCAAGACTACTCATACTTATCGTTCTCTCTCCTTATCAGTATAATACCAGAGTCTGTATTTGTGCAAATTAAGTCCGTCTTGGGTCCTGATTGGAACTGATTAAGCTTATGTTGAGTTTTAAACAAATATAAATTTTTACAAAATAGACCATCCGATTGAATAAATTTAAACCCATGGATTAATAACATCAAATAAAAATCTAATTAGAATGTTATAGGAAGGGGTAAAAATCTTGGGAATAAGATATAAAAGTACTCCCCAAGGGTTGGGTGAGTTTATTATAAAAGCAAAAGAAAAGTGCAGGATGTCTGCATATCGCCAGTATTTAAGGGCAGATGTGTTAAAAAATTCAGGTTGTTATAAAGAATCGATTAAATATTATCTTGCATCAATTTTAATTGACCGTGAGAATTATCGGGCATATTTGGGTCTAGGTATAGCTTATCGAGCGGAGGAGAATTATGAAAAAGCGATAAATGCGCTTCTTAAGGCAAAGGCATTGTCACATTTTACATCAGAGATTCATTTTGAATTAGGATTGTGCTATTTGTATGCCGGAGTTCCTTGTAATGCCATAGACTCTTTCAAAACCGCAATTATGCTTGATCGAACAAATCTGAATGCGCAATTACAGCTGGCGGTTGCGCATGAATTGATAGGCGAGTTTGATATGGCTATACTCATATATCACACTATTATAGAGAACGATCCGTCTTATTTAACTGCATATAATCATCTTGCTGCTGCTTATATGAATTTTGACGAATACAAATCAGCCGGCTCTGTGTTCACTCAGGTATTAAAAATTAATCCTTTTTATCACAAGGCTGTATTAGGTTTGGCAATTTGCTATGATAAGATGTCTTTGAATCTCAGAGCAGCGCATTATTACAAACTCTATCTGGATAGAAAGCCTCATTCGCACCATTCTGCCATGATACAAAAGCGTATACAAAAATTAAAAAATTGTGCTGATAACGCTAAATCCGACGTCAATTTAAAACTTGCATTATCTAATTAAATTTTTATTAGTAGCATTTTGGTTTTTTTCGTTGCAATTAGCGAGTGCGGTATGTCCTTTTTGAACATAAACATTTTGCCTTTGGAAAGGTTTATTTTGTTCATCTCTATAGTAAATTCTATGTCTCCTTCCAATATAAATACGCAAGCATCGGTTTTGGATGTATGAGTCGGGATTTCTGTCCCCGAGTCAAGTGCGAAAAGTATAATCTCCCTGTCATCATCTGAGATTAGTATTTCTTTAACAACAGTGTCTTGGGCATAATCGATTTTATCGAGTGGATCAAATGGTTGCATAATTACCTCATTTCGTCGTTGTAATTACTTTTTATCTCATTTTATTAGCTTCTTTATCGCACATAAGGGTACTGCCACCTGTTTACATTTCAAGTTAAATTCGTTTACATTCGCAAATTATGTTTAGTATTCTTAGTGCTTTTGTAATATAATTACGATATATGTCTAAATACAAGGGTTTTTATATGAAAAATTTGTTGATGAATGATAAAATTTGGCAAGACTGGAATATTTGTGAAGAGTTAAAGGCGATTTTTGACAAAAGCGCAAATATTATTATCCCTCAAACCAGAACTGAGTTGATGGATATGTCTGTGGGGGGGAAGGATAATGTCTCTTATATTGTTTCTTACAACTTACCCGATGGAAAAGAGATTGTTGAGGCTGAAGTTGTAAAATGTAAAAACGGTATCGGGGTCAACTATCCTGATCCTTATATGAGAAGACGCGATCCTAATTGTATGGTTGTGAATAATATTGCAATGACCGACAAAATACTATTTGAGGATAGATTTGGTGAAAAATTCGACGGTATAAGGTCTGAAACCCTTGATTGGCTTGCAACAAATGAGCTTATATTGATACCTTTTATGGCCGGCGGAAGTAAGTATGGTTATCCTGCTTTGATGGTAGGTCCGAAGAATGCTGCATTTTTTGCTGCAAGTATTTATGATTTGCAGGGAATGATCCCGCCTGATAAGTTAGAAAGACATTTTGAACCGAAGGCCATAATTTATGTTGCGCCACCTTTCAGGCATACTCATTTTGGCGGGAAACAGGTGGTAGTCCATAACAGACAAAATTCGGTTCATGAGGTATTTTCTTATAACCTGTATCCGGGTCCCAGCGCAAAAAAAGGTGTTTATGGTGTTTTGTTGGCTTTGGGGCTTGAGGAAGATTTTGTAACCGTTCACGCTTCTACTGTCAATATTACTACTCCGTATGATAATGATATCAGTATTTTGCACGAAGGTGCTTCCGGCAGCGGAAAGAGTGAAATGCTGGAGTATGCCCACCGTGAAGAAGACGGTCGTCTTTTACTTGGCAGAAATGTTGTTACCGGTGAAGAAAAATACATTGGTCTTTCTCAAGGTTGTAAATTACAGCCAATTACCGATGACATGGCGCTTTGCCATTCAAGTTTTCAAAAAGATAACGGAAGATTGGCTGTTGTTGATGCTGAAAAATCGTGGTTTGTAAGAATTGACCATATTAAAAGATACGGAACAGATCCCCATTTGGAGGCTGTTACGACTCATCCTAAGGAACCGTTGATTTTCTTTAATCTTGAGGCACATCCGAATTCAACCTGTTTGATATGGGAACATATTGAAGATGAACCGGGAAAGTTCTGTCCTAATCCTCGGATTATTATTCCAAGAAGTCAAATTAAAAATATTCAGGATGGTCCTGTTGAAATAGATTACAGAAGTTTTGGATTACGGACTCCGCCTTGTACTGCTGATAATCCGTCATATGGTATATTTGGAATGTTGCATATATTGCCGCCTGCTCTGGCATGGCTTTGGAGATTGGTTGCACCAAGGGGGTTTGCTAATCCGAGTATCACTTCTTCAACTTCTCATTCAAATATTAATGAGCTAAAAAGTGAAGGCGTTGGTTCTTTTTGGCCCTTTGCAACCGGAAAAAGAGTTGATCTTGCTAATATCTTACTTGAGCAATTTATGCGAACTACAAAAACAAGAAATATACTTATACCTAATCAGCATGTCGGTTCTTGGGAGGTTGGATTTATGGCTCAGTGGGTTATTAGAGAGTATCTTGCCCGCAGAGGTCAGGCTTCATTTAAAAAACTGAACCTGAAACCTGCCCGACATCCTCTTGCAGGTTATATTCCGGGTGGTATTCATGTCGAAGGTACGGCTATTTCTCAAAAATTTCTTGATGTTAGCGTTCAACCTCAAGTTGGTGCTGAGGCTTATGATCTTGGTGCGAAAATGCTCGAAGATTTCTTCAAAAATGAGTTGAAACTCTATTTAAAATCGGATTTGCACCCGCTTGGTAAGGCTATTATTCTGTGTTGTATGGATAATGGTTCGGTGAGCGATTATGAAAAATTAATTCCGGGAATATATTAGTAAATGAACCGACAATCTTTTAATCATTATACTGTCATGGCTCATGAAGCTGTGGATATGCTTGAATGCTCTTCCGGTAAAGTTTATGTTGATGCAACATTAGGCGGAGGGGGGCATTCTGAACTTATTCTCGAGAAAATTCAGCCGGATGGACGCTTAATAGCCTTTGAGCTTGACAGTGAAGCAATTGAATTCGCTCGTGAGCGTTTGAAAGCTTATAATAATTTAACAATTGTTAACGATTCGTATGCTAATATTAAGAATGTTTTACAAAACCTCGGTATTGAGAAAATAACAGGTGGAATAATTTTCGACCTTGGTGCATCATACCACCAGCTTACAAAGCAAGAACGCGGATTTAGTTTTCTAAAAGAAGCTCCGTTGGATATGAGATTCAACATGAAAAGTGATTTTAGTGCCTATGATGTTCTTAATTCTTATTCTGAGGACGATTTAGTCCGTATAATCAGTGAATATGGTGAAGAAAGATATACGAAAAGAATTGTAAAAAAAATAATTGATTATAGAAAAAAGAAAAACATCGATACAACAACGGAATTGGCTGAATTGATAAAAAGTGCCGTGCCGCCGTCTCGTGAAAAAATTCACCCTGCAACCCGCGTATTTCAAGCGATTCGGATTGAAGTTAACGACGAGTTAAAAAATATTAAAAATACATTAAATGATGTGCTTCCTTTATTA
>CASEVT010000067.1 GCA_949291445.1 uncultured bacterium
GATGCAAAAAACATTATTGTTATATCCTGCATTTGGGTAAATAACACTACCATTGCAATAACTGCAACTGTAAATATTAAATTTTTTCTGCTTATGTGTTTTTCAAATAAAGAGCTAAACATACATTTCCTTTCATATTATTTTGATTAGGGTATAATTAATTTGATTTCGAGTAATTTTTTCATATCCTCCTTTTATAATTTTATCGTTTTTTAAAATAGATTTTTTTCATCGTTATTATGCGCAAAAATAATTCTATTTTGAATTTGATTACTATTTAAAATTTTATGACCTCAGTCATTAATTTTTGATTGAATTTCTTGTTCATTTATCAAATCTTGCTCACTAGCAAAAACAAAATTAAAAAAAATAGTTAATAACAACATTGAAAATAACATATTAATAATTTTCATTTTTTATCCTTTTTGTACTAAGTTAACTCTTTATTTTTATTCGTTTTCATAAGAAATATTAATATAATAATTGCAAGTCCTAAAACAGCGTATATCCTAAAAGAATCAATATATGCCCATAGTCTAGATTGTCGTATTAATTCATCATATATAATTTTTTGCCCCATCAAATTTGCAGTGTTCAAATCTGTACTTTGAGCAAAATTAGCAGCATAAGCAGATAACCGCTCAAGATAAACGCTGTTTGACTCGGTTAAATTTTTTACCAGCATAAATTGATGTATTTGTGAAAATCTGGAAATAAAAGTAGCAACTAAAGATGTACCTATGGCACTGCCAATAGTTTTGATAAAATTTTGTAATCCGCTGGCATCAGACATTTCATTAGGCGGTACTGTTAAGCAAGAAAATGAAACTAAAGGAATCATTGCTATAGTCATACCAATACCAAATAAAATATTAGGTATAAATATCGAACTTTGCGATATCTGCAAATTAATATCACCCAATAACCAGCTGCCGATTGATAATAACAGAACTCCCGCCGATGCAAAAAATCTTACATCCAATCTTATTTGTAAATATTTATTTAAAAACAAACCAATCATACAACCAATCCCCCTTGGCATCATGGATAATCCGCTGGTGTACGCGTCATATCCCATCATATTTTGCATAAATTGAGGAATCATAGCCAAAGACCCAAGTAATATTGAATTCATTACGGTTATGCAGATAGTACCCATGGCAAAATTCCAATTGGACAGGACATTAAGCCTTACAAGAGTTTCTTTACCCTTAATTTGAGATATGATAAAACCGATTAAGCCAATAACCCATATTATAGTCAATCTGCAAATAAATGTTGAGTTAAACCAATCTTCATCATTCCTTTTATCCATCATTATTTCAAATGCCACAGCAAACATAATTAAAAATATTAGTCCCCACCAATCTGTTTTAACACCTTGCTGTTTTTGAGCATAGGGAGGATCCACGAGCATAGTTTTTGCCATAGCAACAATAAGTGCACCAACTGGTATATTCATAAAAAATATCCAATGCCAAGAATAGTTCTCAGTTATCCAACCAATTTTTGTTTACTGCAGTTTTATCCATACCGATACCTGTTGAATTTTCAACACCATATAATAACATATTATATGTGTAGAATTTTCAACAGGTAATCAAAATTTTATATTCTGCTTTTTCTTTATTTTATCAATTTGCTTAAAAAGTTTTAGACTTATATCGTTTAATTCTTCAATATCTTGTTCGGTAAACATCTTTAAAGCTTCTTGCAGGAGTATATCACGAGATTCTGCATAAATATTTTCACCTTTATGTGTTATATAACTTTTGACGGCGATAATCTGCTTTGATTTTGTTTTTTGCTCTCTGGATATATAACCGTTATTTTCAAGATCAGATAGTAATTTGCTTACATAATTTCTTTGAATAGAAATTTTTCGGGCTAAATCCCCTTGAGTAATGCCCGGATTCAATAAAATCTGCTCTAGTAATAAGTATTCATTATGACTTATTTTAATTGAAAATTATTTATGAGTAATTCTTATAAATTCTTTTATTACCTTAGCAAAACATTCTGCAGCATAAATTACGGATTCGTTATATGCTGCATATTGTTTACTTTTTTGTTTATCCATTTGTAACTATTAATTCCTACGCCTATAGAAATATATCTTATATAAGTATAAATTACAATTATTTAAATACAAACGCATAATAATAGATGAAAGCTCTATTTAAAGTTAGATTATCAATCCGCCAGTCATTTACAGAACCAGCTAAAAAACTTAATTCAGGAACTATTAGCAAACAACTTATTACAAGAACAATTCTAAACTGCCGCAGCAAACAATTAAAAGTAAATTAAATTAGGGTTATTTGATTGAGCACTCCATACGCGATCATCAACGTATTTTTTAAATCTATTTGCCTTATCAATAGCATCCACCTTGAAATTGTTAGCAATACCCTTAATCATTACTACGGGAGTATAATTATCAAGCATCTCATTGGCTGCTTTAAAAAATAATTTCATCTCATTATCAGCAGCACACTTAGTACACAAATTCAAAAGAAATATATGCAAATTAGAAATATCTTTTTTGCTAAGCGGATTTTCTGTGTCAGCAAACTTAGTATTCGGAAACAATTCACTGGAATAGACAAGACGATGAGTCTTGCCATCAGCAGAAAAAAGATCCACCATTGTAGTTGGTTCAGTGTTTGAATGAATTTTTTCAAATAGTTTATTAAACTGCTCAAACTTAGAATTGTTTTTCTTAAAGATATCAACCCGTACACGTTCAGCTAAATTGGGAGATAAACGCATTTTAAAATTGAATAAAGAACTGTTATTGTCCACTTTCATAATTACCCTCCAATGATAATTAAATAAGAAAATAAAATATTTTGCTATCATAAACTTATTTATAAATCATTTTTATAATAGTCTGTATAATATGAGCAAGGATTTTAAGAGAACACTATCATTAACAGATTCAATATCAGTAGTATCAGGCTCAATGATAGGATGCGGAATATTCATAGTCTCGGCAGACATATCAAGACAAGTACAATCAGGTTTCTTATTGATACTCGTATGGATGTTGGCAGGGTTCATAACATTATGCGGTGCACTTTCGTTTGCAGAATTAGCAGCAAATATTACTGAAGAAGGAGGTCAATACGTTTATTTAAAAAAAATTTTTAACGAGAAAATAGCGTTTTTATACGGCTGGACAACATTTTTAGTCATACAAACAGGCACCATAGCTGCAGTTTGCGTTGCATTTTCCAAATTCCTCGGAATTCTGCTCCCTTGCATAAACACACACACTTTTGTGATAAATTGCGGATTCATAAAACTGACCACACAACAAATTTGCGCACTAACAACGGTTGTTCTTATAAGTTTTTTAAATTCAAGAGGAATAAAACACGGAGTAATAACCCAGAATATATTTACGGTAACAAAAGTTCTATCGATTATTGGAATAATAACAGCAGGCTTATTTTTCGGCTTTAACTGGCATACAATCCACCAAAATGTACATATGCCAATAAGCATAAATATGCACTTAATAAATACAATTGCAACCGCGATAGTAGGTGCATTGTTTGCGTCAATAACCTGGAACAACATAACCTTTATAGCCGGAGAAATAAAAGAACCGACAAAAAATATCCCCAAAGCACTAGCATACGGTTCAGGACTGGTAGTACTGCTTTACCTGCTGATAAATACGATATATCTGGGCGTATTGCCGCTGGAATCAATTCAAAACGCACCTGAAGAAATTGTAGGGGCACAACTTATGTCTGCAATCTTCGGTACAGCCGGCAAAAATATAACAGCGCTAATAATAATGATTTCAGCCTTCGGTTGCGCAAACGGTATGATCTTGGCAGGTTCAAGAGTTTACTACAAAATGGCGAAAGACAGAGCATTTTTTAGACCGCTTGCAGCAATCAACAGAACAACAAAAGTTCCGGTAAACTCGCTTTGGGCACAATGTTTGTGGATATGTATTCTGATACTTTGGGGCAACTACACACAGCTGCTGGATTTTGTAATATACGCATCACTAATCTTCTATATAATAACAACAGCAGGACTGTTTGTTTACCGCGCAAAGCACAAAAAACTAAACTTTCGCATAAGTAATTTATACCCGATAAGCTTCATAGTTCTGGCAACATACATAGTAATCTGCCTTTCAATTTACAAACCGCTATATACAATCCCCGGGCTGCTAATAACACTGGCAGGGATCCCGGTGTTCCACATCTGGAAAAATAGCAGTGTAAACTAGAATCTACCGCCACCCCAGGCTAACGGGAAAAATCTATCAACAAAATCATCAAGAGGATCATATTCCTCAACATATTTTGTCGCTTTTTTAATCATATCTTCAGCAATAACACTGGAATCTTCGCGTCTTTTTAACCAGTCGTTATAATAAAACCAACCACGCCCATGCAAACGACGCTCAGGCTCAACTGTGATAGCAAAACGTTTTTCGTACTTTCTGAACCAACCGCCCAGAACCTTATGCGGAATATATTGAAAAATAAGTTGAACATTCGCATCAAGTTCATCCATTGCGGGCTTTATTTTGTCATAAGTATTTAAAATAATTTGACGCTCATGATTAGAAATTTTTTTGCCGGCATATTCAATTGAACTGATTATGCTTTCTTTTGTCGTAATTAAAGTACCAAAATTAGGACTTTGCGGTTTCTTATATTTATTACCGCTTACATTGTAATTCGAATTTGTAACCAAAGATACTCTCATGTCTACATTCCTTTATAATTTATAATTAAATAAAATTATTTAGCATACTTAACAGGTTTATGAACCAAATTTGTGAAAGAATCATCACCAGCGTTATTTAACGCGACAGACGAATCATCTTCCGCACCAACCTGAGAAGAGGTTGAATCAGGGGTATTTTTATTTATATTATCATTTGTTTTATTTATGTCAAGATTATCCTCATTTTTATGCTTAATTTTTTCTTCTCTGCTTTCGAGAATCTTCTTAAAATATCCGGCAAGCGGCGTAGACAAGAAAGGAACTATCATACGTTTAGCAATAATTTGTGTAACTACCAATACGGCAATTACGCTGAAACCGCCCTTCATACCCTTATTTAATCCCTTAAGTGCCTTTTTCAAGCCTTCTTCGTTAGCAGAAACCTTAATTGATTCAAGAACCTTATTAACTTCAGCCAAAACTTTTTGTGAATTTTTCGAATCGATCTTAAATCCGCCCTTAAACATTTTATCAAACCACTCACCGGAGTGTTTGTTAACAAATAACCCGAGCGTAAGCTGAGTTATAACGTTCAAAATACCATTTGCAAGATCTATTCCGGCAACAAATTTTCTGTTATCCTCAGGAATTTTTTTGTTATTATAACTCTGAGTAGTATAATAATAACAATTTACAGCATCTTTTGTGGTAGTAGAATACAAAGCCAGAGTTTTAGCAATATCAGTAGGATTTTCCGGCATTGCAATATTACCCCACCTGCTTTCCATAATTCTGTTACCGAGATTTTTGAGACCATTTTGAATAGAGTTAGTAACGGAGGCGACTTTCATTATTTAACCTCCTTATCATTTTCAATTTTTTGAGCAGGTAAAGTGCCGTTTATTTGAGCATAGACTTGTGCCTTAGCTTTTTTCTTAGCGAGACACAACTCAGGGAAGAATAATTCCATAAATCTGCGATAAGCCCAGTTCAAAAGTCCGCAGGTAAATGGTAAAATAGCAAGACCATATATCAATCCGCTAAGTTTTTTAGCGTTGGCAAAAACGCCTTCTCTCCTGTTAATCTCTGCCAATAACCATCTTTTAACCTTAACACTTGTTCTGACTGCTTCAATAGTAGGACCATGGTGTCGAATTTCCTTTAAAGATTTGCCTTCAATCTTTTGAATAGCCCTATTCAAAACCTTAGCAGTATTGGTATCAGAAGAAGCTGCACGTTCACGAAATTCAGCAATCTTAGAATTTATCAGTTCAATCTCAGCTTCTTTTATCTTGGCTTCTTTATCAGCCATATCAATTTTTACATCGTGATAAATATTTTTCTTTACTTTGGTGAATTTTTCTTTCATATCATCAAGAGCTTGAGACACTTCCCACTTAACAAGAGTTTCTTCTTCCATAATTCCGTTCACTTTGTTTATGGCATGCTCTTGTGCTCTTAAATTCAAAGTTTTTTGAAAATCTTTATAACTTTTACCTAAAGATTTCAAAGCAGATTTAATCTTTTTAGGCAAATACTCTTTATCGGATTCAGGGACAGACGGTGCATCCAGAAGCATACGATATTTTTCCTTAGGATTTTCTGCCATATAATCCATTTTTATCTTATAAAGAGATTTATCATCCGGATTCAAGCCGAATTCCTTGAGGACTGATGCGAAAACATCCTTAGCAGCATCTTCCAATTCTTTTGGTTTAACGAACTCTAAAGGTTTAATTTCTGAGAGTTTTGTCGGATGCGCAAACTCAACCATCTTGCCGTTTGAATCGTAAAGAGGAGCGACGGTAATCGGCATCCCTTTGCTTGCCAATTCACGCAATTTATCTCGTCTTGCATAGAACAATTGATTTCGTTTTTCGTTGATAATATCCTCTAAATATTCATCCTTAGTTCTACCGTTGAGAATTTTTTCAAAGTCAAGGGCTTTTTCAGCGGCAATTTGTCTTTGATGTTTAAATTCAGTCTTAGCATAAGCGTTCAAAAGAGCCTTTGGCGGTTTATAACTCAAATCAATTCTTCTAATTGCACCGGAAGCTGCCAACAAGTCCATACCGTGGTTAAAAATCGTCATAGCTGGAAGCTGAACACTCAAAGCAAGCACTGCAGAAAGAGGTTGTCGCAACGCAGAATAAGCTTTAACTTTCGGATCTTCATCAGATAACGGATTGAATCTTATAAAAACAGGAGCAACAGCCGCCGTACCGACAGCAGTAACGATGTTGTTCAAATGTTCACCGTTATTCTTATTAAGCATTACAAAATACTTCTTTGTACCATGCACCTGCGACTCGAGAGCTCTCTTAATCTGACCGTCAATGATATAATTGCCGAAACTTTGTCGTCTTTGGCTCCTTAAACCCACATTATTTAAATTGTTACGAACTTCCATATTCTAGCCTTTTAACACTTCCATATTAAATAACAATTGCACATGAAAAAATTTGCGTTTTTAACTCTTTATTATTAACATTTATTAACAAATGAACCATTAGACAAATATTAATTTTTATTAAATTAAAAAATGAATTTAGCAAAAAAATTTTTTCAGACATTTTAGACATAACACAACAAAACCGAAAAATAAAGAAAACAACATACAATATTAAAATAGTTAAAAATTTTTGTTATTTTTCTTTACTATTGGATTTATTTAAAATAGTATTGTACAGTAGAGTATAGATAAATATAAAAGTCACAAAAGTAATAGAATAAAAGAGGGTCAATCAGTGGACAATATAGGACCAGATATTTTTGGTAAAAAAGAATTTAAACAAGATGATTATGAAGTACCGGCATTATCTAATGCTGCAGATATAAAAGTAATAGGAGTAGGCGGTGGCGGCGGAAATGCAGTTAACCGAATGATAAAAGCCGGTTTGAACGGGGTGAGCTTCTGGGCAATGAACACTGATAACCAAGTTTTGGAAATGTCCGCAGCTGAGAACAAGATCAGATTGGGCGGAAAATTAACAAACGGTTTAGGTGCAGGCGGAGATCCCTCAGTTGGTGAAAAGGCTGCAGAAGAGACCAGAGACCAAATTGTACAAGCACTTGACGGTGCCGACATGGTATTCATCACAGCCGGTATGGGTGGCGGTACAGGAACGGGAGCCGCACCGGTAGTTGCAAAGATTGCAAAAGAGCTCGGCGCATTAACAATAGGTGTCGTAACAAAACCGTTCAGCTTTGAAGGAAAAAGAAGACTTAATCAGGCATTGCAAGGGCTTGAAAAGTTGAAGGAAACGGTTGACGCACTGATTGTAATACCAAACGACAAATTAATCGAAGTTGTAGAGCGCAGAACTACGATGAAAGAGGCATTTCAAGTAGTAGACGAAGTACTTTTAAGAGGCGTTCAAGGTATTTCAGACATCATCACAGTTCCCGGACTTATAAATGTAGACTTTGCTGACGTAAAAGCAGTTATGCAGTCCAGCGGTTCTGCCTTGATGGGTATAGGAAGAGGCTCAGGTGAAGGCAGAGCAATGGAAGCAGCTAAACTTGCCATTAATTCACCATTGCTGGAAACATCTATCAACGGCGCATCCGGTATCATCATGAACGTAACCGGCGGTTCGGATATGACATTGCACGAAGTAACCGAAGCAGCACAAGTTATTCACGATGCAGTAGCAGAAGATGCAATCGTAACATTTGGCTCTGTTATTGACGATAGAATTCAGGGTGAAATCCAAATTACAGTTATTGCAACAGGTTTTGAGATGAAGACTCCGGATATTCCTGCGAAAAAAGATGCCACCAAAGCACTTAGTGCAGTTGACTTTTTCTCGGCTTCATTCAATTCACAGCAACAACATAATCAACCTAAGCCGGCAATTACACCGGTACAAAAAAGTACTTCTCAATCAGACTTGATGAGCATTATTGACATACCACCGTTTTTACAAAAGTAAAAATTAATGTATAAACAACAAAAAGAACTCGAAAGGGTTCTTTTTTTGTTACAAATTATGTACCATGTGAACAGAGATGACAAATTATTTCAGTTTAACGATTTTATAAACATATAAGGCAGGCAAAAAATTTCATCATGATGATCAATACAAATACAAGAGTTGGGGACACATACCCTAACTTTATACAAAAAGATAAAACAAAGCAGAAACCAACAGCTATTGCAAACACAGAGCAAAAAGGAATTGCATTTTCATCGAAAATTGCAACCGATGCAATAAAAGCCCGGCTTGGAGTAAAAACCCCGATTCCGTATACACATATTGGGAAATATACGATTGAAAATGCAGGAACAGTAGATCTATACAAACTTGCAAACGGGCAACGAGTAGCAATTTTGCCCAAAAAAGGACCAACCGTAATAAAATCATATTTCAATGTCGGCTCAATGAATGAACCGGATGAAATTCGCGGGGTAAGTCATTTTGTCGAACATATGGCATTCAATGGAACAAACAACCTTGAAGCAGGAGAGTTTTTTAAGATAACAAATGATATGGGTGCAATCACGAATGCATCAACAAGTTTTTCGATAACAGACTATTACATTTTTTCACAACTACTTGATGAGAAAGATTTGGAAGAATCAATAAGAATCCAAGCGGAAATGTTGCAGAATCCGAAATATTCGCCAGAAATGATAGAGAAAGAAAAAGGGCCGGTAACTTCAGAAATAAGTATGGTTGCAGACTCGCCTGAAAATGTAGCACTGAATAACTGTATTAAAAACTTGTTCCAAATCGAGACATCATCGCCGGATCTGGTTGCGGGAAGAATCAGTAATATCAAGAACATGACAAGAGAAAAGGCTTATGGCTACTACAATACATGGTACACACCGGATAATTGTGTAACAGTAATAACAGGAGAAGTTAAACCGGAAGAAACGATTAATTTAGTTGCAAAACACTTCAACAGCAGAAAAAAAGGGACTCCTGAGTTGAGGCAACATGAGGAACTAAACCCGATAACTAAATCTGTAAGAAAAGACATAAGAATGCCAAATGCACAGACAACAACGATTGCAATCGGTCTAAAAGGTCCAATAAACGCAGCGAATAAAGATTACATAGTCATGCAAATTTTGTTAAACAGCTTACTTGGAAACAAATCCTCAAGAATAAGCACTAAATTGGACAAATTGCAGACAGCCGCAACCTTCAGTGTTGAGAGAATGGGGAACAGACCTAATGATCCTAAAGCAATATTCATCATGGGACAAGCCACTCCTGCAAAATCAGAATTTTTAATCAAAACTGTTTATGACGAAATAAACAAGTTAAAAACTGAACCAATTACGGAAGAAGAGCTAGAATCAGCAAAAAACGCCTTAAGACTAGCATTTTCCAGCTTGTGCGAAAATTCTCAAATGTTAAACAACCTAATAGCAACCTCTTTAATTAACCACGATCAAAATCTTGATTATGCAAAAGATTATTTAAAAATATTAAATTCAATTACAACAAAAGACGTACAAAATTTTGCAAACAATTTTCTTGATCTGAATAAAGCATCGATCTCACTTGTGCACCCGCAAAAAATAAGTGATGAAATGATGAGTAAATTTTACAATGTCGCAAACTCAAATCAGAATCAGATAAGTTTCAAAGGGAACATAGAGAAAAAAGGTCTCGACACGACAAAAATCAAGCAATACAAACTTTCAAATAATCTACAATTGACACTAAATCCAAACAAAACTGATTTGACGAGCATAAATTTAACACTGGATACAAAAATTCCTGCAGCAACAAAACCAACAGTACCTGCATTGCTGTCAATAATGCTAAATATGGGAACAATAAATAAAAACCATAAAGAATTTTACACGGAACCAAATAAAAAGGGAATGGACATAAAATTCAATTCTAGCTTCAACACAACGTCAGTACAAATCAATAGCTTATCAAAAGACACATCCTATGGTATAGATCTGGCAAAAGAAGTTTTAACGACGCCAAGATTCACGGAGTCGACACTTGAATATGCAAAAAATATGTTAAAAGAAAGCCTTTTGAATACACCAGAGACTGCGGCAGATATATTGTTAAATGAAATGTTTCCAAATTCACCGCAATTTGTGAGAAAAAAAGAACTTCTCTCGTCAATAGAAACAACTACACTAAACGACATAATCGGATTCTACAACTACATCTTACAAAATGCACAAGCAAACGCAACAATAACAGCCCCGACTGAATCCAATAAAATGCTTAACAATGAAATAATTCAAAAGTTTTCAACAGGATTTCCTGCATTCAAACCACAAAAAATAGCTCATTTTAACACATATATCCCCGTTCAAGAAGCTAAAACGATATTAAATACGGAAGAAAGAAACCAAGCTGACATAGTTAAAGCATACAAATTCAAAACCAATTACAATCCCAAGGATCACCTAACAATCTCATTATTAAACACAATTTTGGGAGATGGTCCATATTCAAGATTGTTCAACGATCTTAGAGAAAAACAAAAATTAGCATATCGTGTTGAGTCAACAGTAGACTACAACGGAGATACCGGCATATTAGCACTGGGAATCAAAACAACAACAGATAATAAGGCAGAAGGTATAATTGAGTATGAAAATGTAAAAAAATCACTAAACGGATTCGACACGCATATCAGAAAAATCTGCACTGAAAAAGTAACCGACGAAGAACTGGAAGCTGCAAAAAGACGTCTAAAAACAAAAATTTTAAATGCGATAGAAACATCCCCCGGACAAACAGGTGTACTGGCAAGTTCACAAAACAGCTATTATTCAATAGACTCAACAACAAAAAGTCTCAAACTAATAGATGAAATTACAGCCAATGATATATACAACGCAGCAAACTATATATTTAATTCAAACCCAATAACATCAATACTCGCAAGTAAAGATACAATAGCAAATTTCAACTAGAAAGCACCAAATAAGCGTCTTTCAACAATTGCACATATAATATGCCCGAACATAATATGTGCTTCTTGTATCTTTGAAGTCTCAAAAGTGGGAACCTTTAAAGTAATATCTGCAATATCAGAAATCATAGAAATTTTCGCACCGGTAAAACCAATAGTATGAATATTTTTCTTCATAGCTTCCATCATGGCATTCACGACATTTTCAGAAGCACCGGATGTAGATATTCCAACCAAAACATCACCGGCCGACCCAAGTGCCTGAACCTGACGCGAAAATATAAACTCAAAGCCGTAATCATTGCCAACAGCAGTAATCAATGAAGTATCTGTGCTCAAAGCGATTGCAGGAAGAGGATTGCGTTCAACCTTAAACCGACCCACAAACTCTGCAGCAATATGTTGAGCATCAGCAGCACTGCCACCGTTACCGCAAAGCAAAATCTTATTACCGGATTTAAGTGCATTTACGATCACTGAAGAAACATCCTCAATTTGAGTAAGTATCTTCTCATTCTCAAGGATGTTTCTTCTGATCTCTACAGTATCTTTTATGTAATTTCTTACAAAATCAGACATTTAACCTCTATTTAGCAGCATTAAGAACCTTGATAATTTGGTCAGAAATATCAACAGTACCGTATAAAGCATTATTGTTAGTTAAAATCAAAGAGTAAGCTCCTGATTTACCAACTTTATCAATAGCAGCTTTCACATCAGCTTCGATAGTACGCAAAGCATCAACTTTTTTCTTTTGCAAAGCATCAACCTTAACTTGCAACTCTTTGTTATATTTATCTTCTAAAGATTTTTTTTCAGCATCGGTTTTAGCAGAAACAACACGTTTTTGAGCATCTAAAACAAATACTCTGATATCAGCCTCTTCTTTTTGAAGATCAGCATTAATCTTAGCTGTAGTAGTATAGCTGCGAAGCACCTTGTCCAAGTCCACAGAAGCATATTTTTCAGCAGCAAAGGCAGGTGCCATCATTGTAAACATAGCCAATAAAACTAAAATTTTTTTCATTTAAATCTCTCTTTCTTCTAAGTTACTAGCGTAATAACTAATTCTACATAAAATTATTTATAGGTACCTTTTAAAGCATTCCAATCTTTTTTAAGTTGTTGAACACCTTGTTTACGAGCTTGTTGTCTTTTTTTAGCCTCTTCTTGTTGTTTTTTCAGAGCTTCTTGACGTGCTTTTTGTTCTTCTTGTTGTTTTTTCTTAGCTTCTTCAAGTTTTTTTTGAGGCTCAGTTAATTTTTTGTTCAATTCTGCAGCTTTTTCATCTTGTTTTTTGAAGAAATTATTTTGCTTATCAATAAACTCCTGTCTTCTTTCCTGTCTTTTTTGTTCCCAAGTTGAAACATTGGAAGTTGCAGCAAAAGAACAAGCTGATGAAAGTGCAAATGCTGCTATAAAAGTAACTGCATAGAATTTTTTCATATAACCCTCCTTTATTTATTTTGATATTATAACATATTAAAACAAATAAAAATACATCATATGACATATTCTAAACAATTAAATAATATCTTCAGGCAAATAAATTTGAATAATATCCAGTTTATTTCTTATTTGTTCATAGGAATTAGCGCCTGAAACAGCGTTTTGGTACTCACGCACAACGGATATAATATCGTCAGTAGACATTCTAATCATTCTGCGCCCGTACAAATTTTCCATAATTTCTGCCATATACAACCTACACTTTCTAGTATATTAAACGGCAAAAAAAATTTTTTCTTTATTAAGATCATTGATCTGGCTTAGAAAACGACATTCAAATTAGAAAAAGCATGCAATATAAGAGTACAAAACGCAGAAGGAGTAGCGCAAATCTTAAGAAATAAGACATCAACAACTAGAGTAGTTAACTTGGACAAATACAACTGAGAATATATTTATACATCTGTGTAATTTATTAACTTTATCTTTGCAACTAGAATTTCAATAAAATCAAAGGAGGAAAAATGTATAACTCAATAATACAGGCAGAATGCGTAACATTGAAAGAACTGAATCACTTATTCATCGACCTAGAATACAAAAAAGTGTTAAACAAAAATCTAAATCTATACAGAAGTCGAAGTTACAATCAAAAAAATAAAAAATACCTTCAATACGACGAAGTTAAAGAAGCGCTAAAACTGATGGATAAATCGAAATTAAAATACATCTATCTGGTAGGAAAAGATCCTCTTACGCACAGTGATTTTAACCAGATATTAAGGCTAAGTTTGACCTACGCACCGGTAACAATATATTCAGACGGGAACTGCATAAATGACAAAAAAGCAAGATTTCTGAAACGAGTGGAAGACGAAGGAACTAATGAAATAATATTCAAAATATTTATCAATCACTATGATGAAAAAATAAACGATGAAAGAGCCACAAGAGGCTCATACAGAAAAGCAATCCATGCAATTAACTCGCTTAACAAATACGGATTTAATCCGATACTGGCAATTTTAAAATCAAAAGAAGATAATGAAACTGAACTAAAAGAAGGTTTTAAGGAGCTTGGAAAAAAGTTCAAGTTTGAAACAGAAGAAATAAATTTTTGTATAATCCCACAAGTCAAATCGAACAATACAGAAGAGCCAACCCAACCCGAAAATACAAACTATGAAAACATAGAGCTTGACTGCAAAAGCAGCAGGCTATTGACCAAAAACGGAGTTTACACTTGTCCGATACTGGCAAATGATTACAGGGGACGCAGCGGAGCAAACCTAAAAGACTTTAGTAAAAAATGCTACCTTGAGACAGCAGAATGCAGACAATGTATCGCTCATGCAACGAACATTTTCACGAATAACTGGATAACAGACTGATTAGTTATTCGGGTTAAAAAATTCGCTAATCATATTCCATATGCCGTTTGAAGAAGACTCTTCCTTTGAAAGACAGCTGATAACTTCAGTTTCAGGATCATAATTTTGTTCCCAGATATTAGCGGACTTCACAGAAGAATTTTCAGAACCGTTAACAGCAGAAGGACTTTGCGGTACATAGGCACCTCTTGTCTTACTAACATAATTGTATTTTGCAAACGGATTGTAGTAGTTTGCCGGATTTATCATGTTGCTATTCATATTATTTTTTATACGGACGAAATTTCAAATGTCATAATTTGAAAATGATAAGTTTACAAAACTTAACCTAAAACAAAAAACGTAAAAAACACAAGCAACTATTCATAAATCGAGTACTCTTTAGACTCAGCCTGCCAATCATCTTGATCAACCTTGAAGGCGTGGGACCAAAATTTTTCAATAGCATAAGTTTCACGCTCTTCACGGTGCAAAACATGAACAATAACATCTCCATAATCAAGAAGATTCCATCTATTTTTTAAATCATTTTCCTCACCGCAAGGAATCCTCTCGAAAAGATGCTTAACACGTTCGCGAACATTTTCAGTCAACGCCTTAACCTGAGTATTGGTATCAGCGGAACAAATAACGAAATAATCAGCAAGGACAGAAACATTGCTAATATTCAAAATAGAAATATTATCTGCTTTTTTATCATCCAATATTCGAGCAATTATACTGGCTAACTTGTACGAAGTAATATCTTGCACAATACCTCCTTATATTACAGATTTTATCACGAATCGAGATGTTGTAAATAAACAGTCCGTTGAGGAAATGGAATTTCAATTCCTGCCGCATCGAATTTTTCTTTATAGAACTTGTTAAATCCTCTACCGACAGCCCATTGAAAACGTGGTCTAGTCTTATACCTAGCCTTAATCACAACTGAAGAATCACCTAATTCATCAACCCCAAGAATCTCCAACGGTTCAAAAATATTATTCTTATACTCATCCAGCTCGCGAAAAAGCACATCAGCTTCTTGAAGAGTTTGAAAGACCTTATCCAGATTCTCTTTATAAGCGACACAAATATCAAACATATAATAGGAAAAATCCCTAGTCATATTAGTAACAATATCAATCATACCATTTCTGATATAATGAACATTGCCGGAAATATCACGAAGCACAACAAGTTTAATATCCAGTTTTTCAACGGTACCCAGCTTGCCGGCAATCTCAACGACATCACCGACACGCAGCTGTCCTTCCAAAATCAGGCTTAAACCGGTTATAACATCCTCAACAAACCTTTTTGAACCAAAACCGACTGCAACACCGACAATACCGGCAGCAGTTAAAATCGGTCTTATATCAATACCGAGCCTGTTCAAAGCGTACATTACGGCAAATCCGATAAGAATTGTATCAACAACAGACTTAATGATAAGTTTAATAGTATTTACCTGTTTAACAAATTCAAAATCATCGTTGTATTTTTTGATTTTTTCAGAAAATCTGTCAATAACAACATTTATAATCTTCAAAAAGAAGACAAAAATGAGTATTTCAACAGAAACAATAAAAAATTTATTCTTAACTATGGACAATAAAAAATCTATATTGAACATAAAAACTCTCCCACATGTACATTCCAAGTTTAAGAAATAATAAAAAAACATGCAAGAATTTAGGATAATAAAAAGAAATAGTGCGCTAATTAAGAACACTTTAAGTTTTTCTTTGAGCATAGATAATAAGAATATGAAGTAAAAATTTATAAGGAGACAAGGCATGGATAACAGAGTATTGTTGTGCATAATGGACGGATGGGGAATAAACAAGAATGGATGTCCCAAAGACGCAACATTGAGTGCAAATACACCTAATTTTGATAAATTTAAAAAAGAAGAAAAATACACAGAAATATATGCAGACGGAGAGCATGTAGGATTGCCGGAAGGACAAATGGGTAACTCTGAGGTCGGACATTTGAACCTTGGTGCAGGCAGAATTGTCTATCAAGAATTAACAAGGATAAACAAAGAAATTAAAGACGGGGAATTTTATAAAAACCCTGAATTTTTAAAAGCAATAAAGCATGTAAAGGAGAATAACTCGTCATTGCATCTTTTTGGATTGGTTAGCACAGGCGGGGTACACAGTTCACTGAACCATGTATTTGCATTGATAAAACTGGCAGCAGACCAAGGATTAAAGAAAGTTTACGTACATGCATTTTTGGACGGACGTGACACACCGCCACAGAGTGCAGTTGAATTTTTAGCACAACTAGAAAACGAATTGAAGAAATACAATTTACCGCAAATTGCAACAATATCAGGTCGATACTACGCAATGGACAGAGACAATCGCTGGGACAGAATAGAAAAAGCGTACAATTGTCTTCTTTTGTGCGAAGGCAATAAGGCTGAATCATCGGAAAAAGCAATTAAATCTTCATACGAAGAAGGAATCACCGATGAATTTGTTATTCCGACCTGTATAACCGGTGAAGAATCAAGAATTAAAGATAATGATTCAATAATATTCTTCAACTATCGACCCGACAGAGCTCGTGAAATAACTAAGGCAATAATGTACAAGGACTTTGACGGATTTACGAGAAAAGTTGTAAGAAATAACCTTTATTACGTAATGTTTACGCAATATGACGAAACATTTACATACCCTGTTGCATTTCCGCCGCAGAAATTGACGAATATACTGGGAGATGTACTTGATGCAAACGGTATTAAGCAGTTCAGAACAGCAGAAACAGAAAAATATGCTCATGTAACATTCTTTTTTAATGGTGGAATAGAAGAACCCAATAAACTTGAAACAAGAAAATTAATCGCATCACCCAAAGTAGCTACCTATGACTTGCAACCGGAAATGAGCGCAGATATGGTGTGCGAAGAAGTGCTCAAGGCACTTGATAATCCGGAATACAAATTTATTCTTGTGAACTTTGCAAACCCTGATATGGTAGGTCATACAGGAATATTTAATGCAGCAGTTAAAGCAATAGAGACAGTAGATAAATGTGTTGGTAAAATTGCTCAAAAAGCAAAAGAAAAAGGAGTTGTAATGCTACTGACAGCAGATCACGGAAATGCAGAATGCATGGAAGACCCACAGACACATAAACCTTTTACTGCCCACACAACCAATCCCGTTCCATTTTTAGTCATAAATGACCCGAGTGTAGAACTAAAAAGTACAGGCGCACTCTGTGATGTAGCTCCTACTGTGCTCAAAGTACTAAACATTCAACAGCCACCAGAAATGAGCGGAACTTCACTTATCAAATAATAAGATTTGTAAACAGTGTAATTAAATACGCAAATATTTTTTTTTTCAAACTTAAATCAGTATCACAAAATATACCACAACAACAAAGGAGAAAATTAATGTCAATTACAGGTATCGGCAGAGATTTTATACCATCTCTGAAAGAATTAGAAAAAAGAGCAACACAAGCAAAATTTATTCCTAGTACAGCACCAATACAAGATGCCGCTAAATCAGCATTAAAAGTAGTAGAAGAATTACCAAAAGCTGTAGAAAGATATACATCGCCTTTCAATGTTACGAATGAATCAGCTGCAGAAATCAATAAATTAAAATCAGTTGCAGCAGATAAACTCTACTTCAATAATGCAATGAAAACTCGTGCCGACTGGGAATCTGTTAGCATTGAAGCAAAAAAGTAGCAAAAAATCAGTAATTGATTGACACAATTGCAATTAATTTTTAAGATAGGTCTATGAACACAGACCTATCTTTTAGTAATTACGAAATAAAGAAAAAAATAAGAACAGTAAAAGTCGGCTCCGTAAAAATAGGAGATGATTCGTCATTCCCATTTCTAATAGAAAACGCCAATACAACGAAGCCGATTTTTGCAATAGAAATTCCATTTTTGCAAGACAATATCTATCCGGATTTTCTATATGAGCAATATGGCACAAAGGATTTCTACAAAATACTTGATAAACTGCAAGAAACAAAAGCAGATGTAATCTCGATAAAGTTTAATACACAGGAAGAAGGACTCGATACCCTGCTGCAGATGCTACCTGCGGCATTTAGCCGTATAAACGAAATAAACAAAAAACGACTGATTTTAAGAGGAGCAAACAACACCCAAATCGACAAAATACTCCTGCCCAAACTGTCAGCACTGGCGAAAAACGAGTCAATAATAGCCTTTGCAGATGAGTTCAGCTACGAAGAGATTGTGCCATCCATAGTAGAAAGAAATCATATACTGGTTTTAAGATCGCCAATAGACATAAATCTGGCAAAGGAATTGAATATACTATGTACAGACAAAGGACTTTCACCTGACAGAATCATAATCGATCCTGATATGGGAGGACTGGGATACGGAATAGAATACGGTTACAGCATTATAGAAAGGATCAAGCAGGCAGGATTTGACGGAGACACAATGTTAAACATGCCAATAGCTGCATTCATAGGCGAAGAGTCATACAAGGCAAAAGAAGCAAAAAGTGATAAATTTGACAAAAACTGGGGAGATTTTAACCAGAGAGCAAAACTCTGGGAGCTATCTGCCGCATCAGCAATTGTAACAGCAGGAGCAAACCTTATAGTTGTGTGGAATACCGAAACAATAGACACTTTGAAAGAGATTATATAAATGGATTTAACAGGACTACAAATATTCAAATATCTTCCTGCAGCAAAAAAAGCTGCAGAATCTAATTGTAAAAAATGCGGATATCCAACCTGTATGGCATTTGCACTAAAACTTGCAAAAAAGCAAGCAGATATTGAAAAATGCCCATTTGTCCCCCAAGAACTTACAGAAAAATTCATAGAATCAACAAAGGTACAACAACACGAAATAGAAATTTCTGAAAACCTGAAGACAGGCGGCGAAAATGTCATGTTCCGTCACGACAAAACATTTGTAAACAGAACAGTTTTAGCGATTAAGCTTGATACAAAGGACAAAGATTTCGAAAGCAAACTTGATGAAATTAAAAATTTTAATATAACAAGAGTAGGCGAAACATTCAAAATTGATGCAATCTGGCTTGAAAACGCGACAGAACAAGCTATAGAAAAAATAAACCCCATCCCTATCCTAAACTCGCAAAATGCGAAGTACAAAATAATATCAGGCAGCACAATTGAAGAACTTGCACAAAACTCAGCAACCTCAGATGCAAAACAGAAAATTCTAAACCTAAACATAGACAAAAAATCAACAGCACAAGTAATAGAAGAGCTCACACAAATAAGAAGACAAGCAGTGATTAATCGCTATGAACCGCTTACATACCCTGTTTTAGTAAAATTAACAGACAAAGAATCAAGCCTGAACAGAACCTGCGCGCTGGCATCAATGCTAATATGCAGATATGCAAATGTAATAGTCTTAGACAATTTTAATCCTGCACTTCTGAGCACACTGCTAACACTCAGACAAAACATTTACACAAACCCCCAAAAACCGCTTCAAGTAGAATCGAAAGTTTATGAGTTTAACGAGCCGGATGAAAATTCCATTGTGCTTATGACGACAAATTTTGCACTAACATATTTTGCGGTTGCAAATGAGCTGGAATCTATGCCATTCAGCTCATATTTAATAGTTACACCCTCAGACGGAATGAGCGTTCTAACCGCTTGGTCGGCAGATAAGTTTAATGCGCAAATAGTTGCAAAAATGATGTCTGAAATAAAGCTTGAGGAAAAAGTAAAGAACAAAGAAATAATAATTCCGGGACTGCTGTCGCACATGAAAGAAGAATTGGAAGAAGCGCTTCCGCAATGGAAAATTGTTGTAGGAACGATAGAAGCTGTACAACTCTACGACTTCATAAAAAACAGAGAACAAGACAGCTACTAAATAAAATCATCAATAATAGACTTAACACTTTCAAAAACGACATCGACCGGGGGATTTGCATCAACAACCTTGACACGCAAAGGTTCAGATTTTGCAATCTGCAAGTAGCCGTTTCGAACGCGGGCATGAAAATCAATCCCCTCAGACTCCAATCGATCTTTTTGTGCACCAACTCTCTGTTGGGCAATTTCAGAATCAACATCAAAAACAATAGTTAAATCCGGCAGCAAAGAATCGGTAGCAAGGTTGTTCAAATACTGAATTTGAGATATATCGACCCCTTTACCGTAGCCCTGATAAGCAACGGTAGAATCGGTATACCTGTCACACACAACAATTTTTCCTTGCTGAATAGCAGGTTTAATGACAGTATCAACATGCTGAGCGCGATCCGCAAAAAACAGAAAAGACTCACACTTAGAAGACACAAAGCCGTCGTAGTGAAGCAAAATTTCTCTTAATTCAAGTCCCAATTGAGCCCCACCGGGTTCTCTGGTGAGCAACACATCAGCCCCCATATCACGAAGATATTGAGCAATCAAATTGAGCTGTGTGGTTTTTCCGCAGCCGTCAGCACCTTCAACTGTAATAAACAGACCTTTTTTCATAACTAAATTTTATCAAATCCCGTGTACTTATGAAGCGGAGCAGGAATCAAAACAGAACCGTCTTCTTGTTGAAAATTTTCAACAATAGCTGCAAAAGTTCTACCCACAGCAAGCCCAGAACCATTCATAGTGTAGCAATAATTAACTTTGCCGGTAGATTTACTTCTGTATTTCAAACCGGCTCTTCTCGCTTGAAAATCACCAAAAACTGAGCAACTTGAGATTTCTTTATAGTTATTGTAAGAAGGCATCCAAACCTCCAGATCATAGCATTTTCTGGCAGAAAAACCGATATCGCCGGAAGAAAGCTCAACTCTACGGTAAGGTAAACCTAATATTTCCAGAGCCTCCTCAGCATCACGAGTAAGTTTTTCGTGTTCTTCAGGAGCTTGCTCGGGTGTAGTCAACTTAACCAACTCAACCTTGTTAAACTGGTGAACACGAATCAACCCTCTTGTATCCTTACCGGCAGAACCCGCTTCTCTTCTAAAACAAGGAGTATAAGCCGTCATACAACGGGGCAAGTCATCTTCAGACAGAATCTCGTTTGAATAAATATTGGTAACAGGAACCTCAGCCGTCGGAATAAGATACAAATCCTCATCCACACACTTATACATATCCTCGGCAAATTTAGGAAGCTGACCGGTACCGGTCATTGCAGCGGAATTAACCAATACAGGAGGCAAAATTTCTTCATAACCGTGTTTAGAGGTATGTAAATCTAAAAAGAAGTTTATGATAGCACGCTCAAGTTGAGCACCCTTGTTTTTATAGATATAAAAGCGAGATTGAGAAATTTTCACTCCTCGCTCGAAATCAACAATATTTTTATCTGTAACAATGTCCCAGTGCGGTTTTTGTTCAAAAGTCGGTTTAACAACATCGCCAACCACTTTCACAACACGATTATAATCTTCATTAGGACCGATAGGAATATTTTCATCTGGAATATTTGGAATATTTAGCAGCAACTGTTTTTGTTTAGCATCCAGATTATTCTCAGATTCTTCAAGCTCCTTAATTTTTTCTCCGAGCAGACGAACCTCATTTTGAATAGAATCAGTATCGAGACCCTGTTTTTTCAATTCACCGATTTTTTGTGATTCAGATTTTCTTTTTGCGCGAAGCTCATCTGCAGCAGTTTGAACTTTTCTGCGCTCAACATCGATTGCCAAAACCTCATCTACAGACAAATCAGGATTTCTTCTCTTTAACAATTCATTAATTTTTTCAGGGTTTTCTCTAACTAATTTAATATCCAACATGATTAAAAACCGTCCTATATACACTACATATCCTAATTTTAGTAAAAACGCATTGAAAAATCCAGAAAATTTATTAAAATATAATTAATGTTCAAACAATTACTAAAAGCAGTTTTTATAATAACAATAGCAGCAGCAGTCACAATGTCTGCAAGTTCGGAAACGAACTTGCGTGACTACAAAGCAATTTCACTGGTTAAAGGTTCGTTTTTAAAAGCGGTAAGTTTAAGGGAAATATCAACATCAACGGCAAAAGTTGGAGATATAGAATATTTCATCAATCCCGAAGATGTATACATCGGTGAAACTAACGTAATCCCGAAAAATTCCATCTATATAGGTAAAGTGGAAAGCGTTACCGAAGCGGTGGAAGGTGTAAATGCAGCAATGAAAATAAAAATTATAAAGCTAAAAACAACAAAAGATGTAGTATACGACATGGACGCATATGTTTATTGGAAAGGTACAACAACAATAGGCGGAGATCTGGCTCAATCAGAATTTTACGTAAAAATGCCCCACTACACGACGTCAATGCCCAAAGGAGTCTTACAACTTGTTCCAACAAGTATCAGATACTTTGGCGAACCAAGAGCAATAAAAGCCGGCGAGGAAGTTACTTTCATTATGAACAAGAATATCCCACTCTACGGAAATTAGTGTTATTCCCCCATCAAATCCAAAAACTAAAGAAAAAAGATTGCATAAAATATTCTGTACAAACGTAACAATTTAAAATATATAATTGTTATTAAGGATGATTTTAAAATATAATGAATTGAAGCGTAATGACAATAAAGGGATTTAATAAATGGTTAACTCAGTAGTATTAGTCGGAAGAGCCGGTCAAGATCCGGAAATGAAATACTTTGAATCAGGAAAAGTCAAGACGACCTTTTCACTCGCCGTAAACAGATGGGATTATAAAACGAAGGAAGAAACAACAGACTGGTTCAACGTAGAATTGTGGGACAAATTGGCAGAAGTAGCCGGTGAATACGTAAAGAAAGGCAAACAGGTTGCAATAGACGGAAGACTGGCAAGCAGCAAATGGACAGACGCAACAGGCAACCCCAGAGAAAGATTTTTTATTCGAGCAACAAATCTAAGACTTTTATCAGCAGGAAAAGCACAGGAATAATCGATGTTCGTATCTAATAATATAGGCATAGTGGCGGACGATCTGACAGGTGCAGATGATACAGCGTTGCAATTTCACATAAGAGGCGCAAACACCCAGATCATACTTGACTACACAGTTATGCCGGAGAACAAACTAAGCACCCAGACATGGGCAATTTCTACAGAGACAAGGAATCTGGATGCCGAAACCGCAATATTGAGGACAAAAGAAGCAACAAAAATGCTAAGAGACAACCTCAATGTGGAATACTTTTACAAAAAAATGGATTCGACTCTAAGAGGCAATATTGCGGCAGAATGTCTTGCAATGCTTGAAGTATTGGAATGGGATGCGGCAGTAGTCATTCCCGCATTTCCTCAAGAAGGACGCGTAACGATAGGCGGATACCATCTGTTAAAAGGAGTTCCCATAGAAAGAACTGAAATGGCAAGGGATCCGCTATTCCCGATATATGAATCACATATTCCGACAATTCTTGAAAAACAACTTGATGAAGAACACCATGACCTTATAGGACAGTTGGAATTAAGAACAATAGTTAAAGGTGCAGGTCCAATATTACAAAAACTAAACGAGCTTATTTCAAATGGAAAAAAACTCATTGTTGCCGATGCCATGTCGACAACAGACATTGAGCAAGTAGTACTTGCAATGGAGAAAAGCAGCTATAATATATTACCCTGTGGTTCAGCCGGCTGCGCACAGGTACTGGGGAACATCTGGCTCCCTGAAACAAAAAAGGAACAAGTAATTAACTCAATCCCCAAAATGCCCAAACTAATAGTATCAGGAAGTGCAACACAAATTACTGCCGCACAAATACAGAAACTTTCGGATAGTGATGACATAGAAAATACCTATTTCATCTCTCTTAAGCTGGAAGACATACTGAAGGGCGTAAGCGAAGAAATAGTCGAAAGAATCTCAAAGAATCTGGTGAAAGATAATGTAGTAGTAGTTCACACATCAGATCTAACAGTTGATTCAAAGGTATTGGGGCAAATATTGTTTGAAAATGAACTTTCGAAAGTTCAACTTCTTTCAAAGATTTGTGACTATCTGGCAACACTTACTAAAAAAGTTATTTTCGATAAAGACGTAATCTTATTAACAATAGGCGGAGACACCTCATTCAGATGCTGCAAATCGATTGGAAGCAACAACTTGCAGGTAATTGATGCGGTATGTCCTGCAATACCTTTGTGTATGGACATTAAAGCCCAATGGATTGTTACAAAATCAGGCAACGTCGGTAACGCAAACACATTAATCGATATTTTGAAGTATTTTGAAAAACATGAAGAATAGTTTACCAATAGTTATTACAACAGGTGATTACAACGGTATTGGACCGGAAATAATAACAAAAGCACTAACAAAAATACCGCAAAAGGCTGATAAAATCATAATAGCAGGCGATAAAAGGCTGTACCCTCAAAGCATAACTGACAGATATAGATTCATAGAAGTACCGATGACAACCGAATTGATTTATGGCAAAGAAACAAAAGAAAGCGGCGAATTTAGCTTTCAATGCCTAAAAAAAGCCTGTGAACTTGCAAAGAACAACAAAATATCAGGAATAGTCACCGCACCTGTATCCAAAAATGCATTACACCTTGCCGGTCACAACTTTTCAGGACAAACAGAAGTAATTGAAACATTTTTAGCAGAAAATGGACAAAAAGCAGAAATGTTGTTTGTTGCAAAAGACTTTAGAGTCTTACTGTTAACCAGACACATTGCGCTAAAAGACGTAAAAATTACCCGAAACCTGATTTTAGAAAAAGTAAAAAGATTAAACACCGTGTTAAAAAGAGATTTTCAAATAGCATCACCTAAACTGGCATTATGCGCACTAAACCCGCATGCAGGCGAGAACGGGATACTTGGCAAAGAAGAGATAACAGAAATCAAACCTGCAATTAAAGAGCTTAAAGAAAGAGGAATAGATATTACCGACCCAATGCCTGCGGATACACTTTTTGTGAGTGCGGCGAGGGCAATTCTTGAAAATAAGCTGCAACAATATGATTGTTACATTGCTTGCTATCATGATCAAGGTTTAATCCCTATGAAAGTACTGGCGATGGATGCAGCCGTAAACATGACAATAGGATTGAATATAATAAGAACCTCACCCGCGCACGGAACGGCATACGACATTGCAGGGCAAAATATTGCAGATGAATCAAGTATGTCAGCAGCAATCAGCCATTTTATTTAAATTATCCGGCGCAAACAAAAACCCGGCGATAAACTGAGCGCCGGGAAATAGCTGGATCGTGTCTGGGTAATTAAATGTTATATATAATTAATACCCTAAATATCACCTTTAGGATATTACCCACCTGTACTATATTACCCATTAAACGGTAAACTTATTTAGACATAAGTTCTTCGTAAAAAGTCAAAGCTTCACGGGCACGTTTTTCATTCTTAAGCATTTTATATGTATAAGCTATATTGTAGTAAAAAGTAGGTTCTTGAGAATTGTATTTAATTGCATTAGCAAAATAGTATCTGGCGAGCCGGTAATTTTTTTTCTTCAAATAGCAGCAACCCAGATTGTAATACGCATATGAAAAATCCTCTTTGTACTTAATCGCTTTTCGGTAACTATCCATAGCAAGGTTAATATTTCCGTTTTCAAAATGGATATTACCAAGATTATAATATGCCTTATAAAACTTAGAATCCGCTAAAAGAGAACGTTGAAGATACAAAAAAGCATCCATACTCTTATTGTTATCTAAAGCAATATTGGACATCAGCAACCAATCTTCAGCATTTTTCTCGGCATCAGGAATTTTAGAAAGAATATCCATACAGCTTGAAAGATTATTAGTGTTGTAATACAACCTCATTTGCTCACGCAAATCAGTCAAACTACTCTGTTTAATATCTTCCTTAATATCTGTATTCAAAACACTCGGCTTCTGCTCACACCATGCCGGAACACAAATCAACGAAATAACTATCAATACATAAACTAATCTATACATAACAAGATTATAAGCTAATAAATAAGATTTAACAAATAAACAGTTAAATAGACTCACCAAATAAAACGAAGTGTAAAAAAATATTAAAATTAAAATTGATTTAGCAAATTAAATACTTATATTGTTTTTTATAAATATAAGCAATAAGAAAAATCGTGATATGGCAAAAGAGAAGGAAAATAGCTTTTACAACATATTGGAAGCTAATTTTACGGCATTCAATCTGGCAGTTAAGGCTAAGCAGATCAAAAGTGAATACAACCTTAAGTCTAAGATAAATGCGCTAATGTGTTTTATCAACAGTTCTAATGCAAGCATGGTAAATTCATAACTTGACAGTTTCTGTTTCAAATAAACAAATTAGTGAGAAACAAGGTAACTGTGAAATTAAGGGACTAAAGCACAAAAGAAGGCAAACAAGGTTAAACTGACGGAACAAAAGTTCCGAGGATGGTTTTGCAAAAAAGCTATAAACAACGTAAATTTATGGCAATACACCAACAGCTAACTAAAAGTAAAAGCCATCCGCTTTCATGCGCTCAATAACTTCTCTGAGCTTGTCATCCTCAGCGACAGCAGAAATTCTAAACCAGCCCTCACCACTATCGCCGAAAGCATTACCCGGAACAGCAACTACACCGGACTTTTCCAACAAATCATCGGTAAACTGTTTTGAAGAATTATATCTGTTCGGAATAGGCAACCACAAATAAAAAGTTGCAGAAGGAACTTTACAGTCAGGTATATCCCACCCCAAAGTTCTTAAACCGTCAACAAGAATCATTTGCTTAATTTTAAAAGATTCACAAGCACTACTAATATACTCATCACCCTGAACAGAGTTTAAAACCTGAGCACCTGCATACTGAACAGCCTTAAAAAGACCAGTATCAATGGTAGATTTAAGTTTACCAAAAGCCTTTACTGCCTGAGCATTGCCGCATACCCACCCTAACCGCCAACCGGTCATTGCATAGGGCTTTGAAAAACTGTAGAATTCAACAGCAACATCCTTTGCACCTTCAACCTCCAATACACTATGAGGAAGATTGCTCGCGTCAAAATACATATCACAATATGCAGCATCGCTGATGAGACAGATTCGTTTTTCACGACAAAAATCCACGACTTTTTTCAAATATTCAATATTGCAAACAACTCCCAACGGATTACTGGGATAATTGATAATAAGAGCCTTAACCCTTCTTTGATCATACCCTTTTTGAGCAAGCTCATCCCAAACGCTATAAAAATCGGGCATATAATTATTATCAGAAGAAAGCTCAACAGGATATGCAAGTCCTCCGCTAACCTTAACCATTTCTTTATAAGTAGCATATCCGGGATCCGGAATAAGGATTATATCCTTGGTTTTAGGATCGTCAGAGGGATTACAAAGGGCACGGGCGAAATTTGCCAGCCCCTCTTTAGAACCGATAAGCGAAAAAATTTCACTACTTGGGTCCAAATCGACCCCAAACCGATTTTTCATTCGTTTAGCCACAGCCTCAAGAAAAAACGATTCTCCCTTAGGTGACGAATATGTATTTATCTGCGGTATGGAAAAAGACTCTTTCAACTTGTCAATAACGAACTGAGGTGGCGGTTGAACCGGAGCACCCATAGACAACATAATGGGAGCTCTGCCTTTAGCTTCTAATTCGGATTTAAGCTCAGCAACACGCTGTTTAATCTGAAACATAATATAAGTTTCTAAATTTTGAACGTAATTATTAAAGAGTTCCTTCACTTATCCTCCTTTTGCTTCAAGCTGATATGCCCAAGCCTCATGATTGTGAATACTTTCAATAGACTCAACTTCCACTTCATAGTATTTAATAATCGGATTATTTCTAAACATAATAACAATATCCCGAAGTACATCCTCAACGAATTTTGGATTGTCGTAAGCCGCCTCGGTGACGAATTTTTCATCCTCACGTTTTAATATAGAATACAACTCACAAGAAGCATTTTTTTCAATATCCCTAATCAAATCTTCAAGCCAAATGTGAGAAGAATCATCATAACTGACAATCACCTTAATCAAAGCACGTTGATTATGAGCGGAATAAGAAGAGATCTCTTTAGAACAAGGGCATAAAGTAGTAACAGGAACCCTGACCCCGAGAAAAAACTTATATTCTTGATCGGTAAGCATGCCCTCAAAAGAACAGTCATAAGCCAATAAAGATTTTTGTTTAGAAACAGGTGCCGTCTTTTCGATAAAATACTTGAAAGAGAATTTAACCTCAGCCGCCTTAGCATCTAAACGTTCTTTTACAGCCTCAAGACACCCTCTGATATCGACACCGAGAAGTTCTTTTTCTCGCCACTCGTTAAGAATCTCCATAAAACGGGACATATGAGTACCCTTATAAGAGCTATCCAAAGAAGCAGAGATTTTAACTCTGGCAGAAACAACCTGATTTTCAGCATTTTTACGCTGAATAATCAAAGGGAGGTCAACATTTTTGATGCCGACTTTTTGAATCTCAATGCCCCTTTTATCAAAAAGGTTTTGTACATCTCTTAAGTGACTTTTCATAGCTATTGTTGATTATCCGCATCAATAGAATTCTGTTCAAGAGACAAAAGCAACTTAAGTGCAGCCATGCGTTGCATTTTAGGAGGCGCAAGCCTTAGCATTTCAATTGCCTTAATCATGACAGGATCATTGTCATACCAGCGATTACCCTTACCCTGATACTTGGTAATAGTTTCATAAAGCCTTTCAATAACATCGGCAGCAACTTGTTCCTGCAACTTAAGAATATAATCCGCAGCCTCCGCACGAGTATCACTGGGCTGCAATCTTAACAATTCAAGTGCCTCTTTTAAAATCGGATCCTTATCATACCAACGTCTAGCTTCACTCATTAACGTATCCTCTCATCATTACTGAACAATTATAAACGGATTCAATTTTATTGTCCAATTTGTTTATAATATAATTAAACACACAAAGAAATATCATGGAGTATAAGTAAATTATGGAGAAGATTGAAAGACAGCACCCGAAAGAGCAAGATCCCAACATCAGAAGAACAAATTTTGATGCGGTAGAAGAGAATTTAACAGACGAACAGGCAAAACTGGAAGCCTCAAGATGCTTGCACTGCAAAAATGCAAAATGCGTAAAAGGATGTCCTGTAAACATCCAGATTCCGGACTTTATTGCAGCAATAAAAGAAGGTAACTTGGAAAAAGCTGGGGACATAATAAGACAAACAAGCATGCTCCCGTCAGTATGCGGAAGAGTATGTCCGCAGGAGCGCCAATGTGAAGGCAATTGCATACTCGGAATAAAAGGTAAACCTGTCGCAATCGGTGCGCTCGAAAGATATGTCGGCGATAAAACAAATGCAAAAATGAATCAAATAAAACCTTGCGGCAAGAAAGTTGCAATAGTAGGTTCAGGTTGCGCAGGAATCACAGCAGCCGCAGATTTGAGACAACTTGGATACGACGTAACAGTCTTTGAAGCACTGCATAAACTCGGCGGAGTTTTAAGATACGGTATACCTCCTTTCAGACTTCCAAGAACAGTTTTGGACAGAGAATTGACATCATTAAAAAATATCGGTGTCAAATTCCATACCAACGTAATTGTGGGAAAATCCATTACACTAAACCAACTTAAACAAGAGGGTTACGATGCAATCTTCTTGTGCTCCGGCGCAGGCTTACCTAAAATGCTCGGAATCCCCGGAGAAAACTTGAACGGTGTTTACAGTGCCAATGAATTTTTAACAAGAGTTAACCTGATGCAAGCAAATAGAGAAGACACCCCCACACCGCTTAAGACAGGAGTAAAAGCTGCAATAATAGGTGGCGGAAACGTTGCCATGGATGCGGCAAGAACAGCTGTAAGAGTAGGATATAAAGAAGTTTATATCTTATACAGAAGAACGGAAGCGGAATTGCCTGCAAGACTAGAAGAAATCAGACACGCAAAAGAAGAAGGTATCATATTCAAACTTCTGCATGCACCTGTTGAAATATATAACAAAGACGGATACGTAAACGGAATGAAATTTGAAATAATGGAACTTGGTGAGCCTGACGAAAGCGGCAGACGCCGTCCGGTCGGAACTGGTAAATATGTTGATGTTGACGTAGATACAGTCATCGTAGCACTCGGAACAGGTCCAAATCCTATTATCCAAAAATCAGCGGAACACGAAGGGCTTGACTTGGAAACTAACAACAAAGGCTACATAATCGTTGATGCAGAAACAGGAAAAACATCAATCCCCGGAGTGTTTGCCGGTGGTGACGTTGCGCCTGTCGGAGAATCCAACGCTATTAACGCAATGGGTGCAGGAAAACGGGCTGCAAAAGCTATTGATGAGTACTTAAAATCACTTTAATACTCAACGAAAAATAACTTAACCCAAAATTATAACAAGAGGCCGGATATCCGACCTCTTGTTTTTTAGATGTGTTCAACAATTTTATATAAATCTTGACCGCCAACAGCCTTATAAAGTCCAATAGAGCTAATCAAACAATTAATCTTGCTAACGACCTCATCTTTTTGAGTTAACAATTGACGCTGTTTTGCGTATAAAAGTTCAAGATCCGAAGCCGCACCAATCTTTTGTTTCTTATCGACAAGCTCATATACTTGATTTTCATACCTTAAACGTTCATCACAATCTTTGTAATTTTTTTGAGCATTATTGCTGGCACTAAGTGCATCATTCAATTCTTGAAATGAAGTCAAAATAGTCTTTTCATAGACTTGAAAAGCCTCATCATACTCAAGTTTTCTCAACTTCATTACATTCCATTTTCTGGCTCCGTCAAAAATATCCAACTGAGGCAAAATTCCCGCAGCAGCCATTTGAGCAGGAGAACTGAATAATTTATTAAACTGGTAAGCATTGAAACCTAGTTGCCCCCAAAGCACAAATTTCGGCAAAAAATCACGCTTGGCAGCCTTTACATTGTACCCCACACGTTTAATATTAGATTCAGCGCTCAAAAAATCCGGACGCTGGGTAATAACGTCTGAATCAAAATGATTTGGCAGATTATCTAACAACTGCAAATCATCATACTCAGCATGACGAATTTCAGCCGCAGGCTCATTTGATAGATAAACCCTCAACTGATTTTCAACAACATCACGTTTATCAATCAAATTGTTCAACTCTTCCTGAAAATAAGTTAACGCTTTTTGTTCATTCAATACCTCATTCTTAGAACATAGCCCGTTATCAAATTTAATCTGAGTTTTCTTCACAATAGTTTTTTGCAAATCCAATACTTGAGTTTGAATATCAATAAGCTTATCCAAACGAATAAAATTAAAATAATCAGCAGCAAACGACGATGTCAAAGCAATATAACTTGCTCTTTCATCCTGTTTAACCATATCAAGTTGTTTTTCAATGCTTTTAGTACGAAAGCGATTAACACCCCAAATATCAATTTCATAGCTCATAGTGAGCGGCAATTGCAATTCACTTTGCTTAAAATCTTTTATCTGTAAATTTCCAAAATACAAATCACTAGACTTGAAATTTCTGTTCAAATATCCGTCAAAAGAAAGATGAGGAAGTTCATTAGCAAAAGACAACTTCACAAGTCTTTCACCCTCTTTAACTTTCAAAGTTGCAATTTTTAAATCATGGTTCTTCTCATAAACAGTTCTTAAATACTCTGACAATAAAGGGTCATTATATCTATCCCACCATTCAAGATTTAAATATACCTTATTATTGACAGACGGCTCATTTTTATTTGCCGCACAAGCAATTTGCGCAACAAAAACCAACAATATTAATGTTATTAATAATTTTTTCATTTCGGCACTTCCATTATTTTTTCTTGTGTTATTATAATAACACAAGAAGAATTTATAACAAGAATTTTTTAAGGAAGTACACATGCCGCAAAACTTTTTAAACAAAAAAGTGTTATTTACGCTAATGGCAACAGGACTAATGTCAAAAGTGGCAACCCTACAAATGTTTGCGCATAACGAATTTGATATAACACCAGAACAATACATGGTACTGGCATTGTTAGATGAGCAAGGAGAATTGTATCAAAGACAAATATGCGAAATGAGCTACAAGGACCGCCCAAACATAACCAGAATAATTAACATTCTCGAGAATAACGGGTTAGTAAAAAGAATACCTGACGTAAACGGCAGAAAAGTTTTGAAAGTACACGTAACAGAAAAAGGAAGAATAATACACGCAAAAATTAAGCCATACGTAATAAAACTAAGAGATGAAATGGTAAAAAACATACCTGTAAAAGATCTTGAACTTTGCCAAAAAGTACTTGGACAAATGCTTGATAACTTAGAAGGCAAAGTAAAATTACAGATATAAATTCTAATAAATATAAAAGCCGACAACAAAAAGAGAGGACACTATATATGAGCAAACCTGATAATATTAACGAGAAACCACAGGAAGAAATAAAAAAAGCACCAGAAGCCGAAGAAATAAACGAAGGAGACACAAGGCCGAGTTATGCCAAAAAGAGAGTAATTGTCCCGACAATAACAGCAATAATCTTTTTGATAGCAGGCATCTATTTCATGATTCACTCAATCCACTTTCAAGAAACAGACGATGCGTTTGTTGAAGGGCACATAATATCGGTAGCACCAAGGGTATCAGGACCGGTAATAAAATTACTGGTAGATGACAACCAGCCCGTAAAAAAAGGTGATTTAATACTGGAGATCGACCCGAAAGATTATGAAGTCGCACTGGCACAAAAAGAAGCAAAATTAGCCGAAGCAAAGGCAGGACTGAACATAGCGGAAAAAGAAATTAACCACGCACAAGCAGGATTAAAACAATCAACAGAAGACATAACATCAACCGCATCAAAACTCGATTTTGCACAAAAAGACCACAAACGCTACACAGACATGTATAAAGAAGGCATCTCATCAAAACAAGAATATGACAACAGCAAAACAAATCTGACAGTAGCTGCAGCAAACCATAAGGCAGCACAAGAAAGACAAAAAGCATCCGAGTCACTGTTACAATCTTCAAAAGCGAAAAAAACAGCATCAGAAGCAGAAATAAAAAGACTGGAAGCCGAAGTCCAAGAAGCGAAATTAAATCTTTCATACACAAAAATCTACGCTCCTCAAGACGGTTTGATAACAAACCGTTCAGTAGAACAAGGGAACTACGTACAAGTAGCACAGCCCCTCTTATCAGTTGTCCCTGAGAAAGTATGGATAATAGCGAATTTTAAAGAAACACAGCTTACAAACATGCGTCCCGGACAACCTGTTGAAATCAAAATAGATACCTACCCGTCCAAAAGATTTAAAGGCGAAGTAAACAGTATTCAAAGAGCAACCGGAGCAAAAGCGAGTTTATTTCCGCCAGAAAATGCAGTCGGCAGCTACGTAAAAATAGTACAACGAGTCCCTGTAAAAATAGTATTTAAAGAAGATATTTCAAACTATAACATTGTCCCCGGGATGTCAGTAGTACCGGAAGTAAAGGTAAGATAAAGTGAGTATAACAGCCGAATCACAAGTACATGACAAAATAGCAGAACAGGAACATACAGCACAGCCAGTTCCGTTATGGCTGACGGCGTTTACAATACTATTTCCGACAGCATTTGCCATGCTGGCAACATCAGCAACAAACGTTGCAATCCCACATATAGCAGGCTCATTCGGTTCAACACTCGATGAAGCAAACTGGGTTATTACAAGTTACATGATAGCAAATGCAATATTGATACCGCTAACAGGCTGGCTTGAAAACATGATGGGGCGAGTAAATTTCTTAAAAGTTTTTATTACAATTTTCACAATCGGATCCATAATTTGTGCCTTTGCACCGAGTTTAAATTTTCTGGTTTTAGGAAGAATTGTGCAAGGTATAGGCGGAGGTCCAATGATGCCGATATCACAGGCAATCTTAATAGCGGCATTTCCTTTTGAAAAAAGGGGACAAGCAATGGCTTTATTTGCGCTTGCAGTAATGGTTTTTTCAATATTAGGTCCGAGTTTCGGCGGTTTTATTGTGGATAATTCAGCCTGGCAATGGATTTATTTAATAAATATACCGGTAGGAATCTTTTCTGTAATACTGGTGCATTGCAACATTGAAGAAGTTGTACAACGAAAAAAACCGGAGAAAGTTGATTTTGTAGGGCTAGTTGCATTGGTAATATGGTTATTTTCAATGCAGGTAGTACTGGATAAAGGACAACAATACGATTGGTTTGATACAACTTGGGTTTGTTGGCTCACAGGTATATCTGTTTTTTCATTCATATTTTTTGTAGTTTGGGAGCTTGAATGTAAAAATGCAATAGTAAATTTCAGAGTATTCAAAGACAAAAACTTTTTTATAGGAACAATTTTGGGTTCAAGTGTAAATATGATTATCTACGTAACAATAGTACTATTGCCGCAATTTTTACAAAGCTTGATGGGATATACAGCAATGCTCAGTGGATTTTCGCTTGCCCCAAGGGTAATATCCTGCGTTGCAATGCTTGCAATAATAGGCAAGATGGTAGAAAAAATTGACAACAGAATACTTATCGCAATTGGGTTCATATTCCTTGCAACATCAACATTTATGTACGCAAATCTGAATCTGTCAATCTCATTTTCATACGTAGTAATTCCAAACGTCATAATGGGTGTAGGTGTAATACTGGTTTTCATCCCAGTATCGGCACTGTGTCTTGGAACATTACCCAAAACAGAACTTTCAAATGGTGCAGGATTGCACAGTTTATGCAAATGTGTTACAACAGCATTCGTTATATCAATGTCATCAACACTGGTGGCAAGACTTTCTCAATTGCATCAAACTTATCTCGTCAAAAACCTGTCGAACTATAATATAATATTTCAGCACAAAATGAGCCTTATGACCCACAAATTTATGGCACTATACCCATCAATAACGGCATCACACAAGGCAGGCGGAGTGTTTTATAAACAACTGCTTACACAATCAAAATTGATGGCATACGTAGATGTGTTTGAACTTTTTGCATTAATAGCGATACTTTTAGTCCCGTGGGCATTCTTCTTAAATGTTAATTTTAAAGATCAAAAATAATAGCCAAAACCTGTACTATTTGATCCAAAAGAGTGTTTATTATAAATTATCTTTATATGGATTTAAGTTAGGGAAAGAGTAGAAATGATAACAAAAACATCAATGAAAACACACTACAATGAGACATTAAGCATAAAAAATATAAATGAAACAGTGACACTAGCAGGCTGGGTATCAGCGGTAAGAGATTTAGGCGGAATTATATTTGTGGAATTGAGAGATAAAACAGGGTACTTCCAGCTAGTTGCAGATCCACAAATTAATCCGGAAGTACATAAAGTGTTTTCAAAATTAAAAGATGAATATGTAATACAAGCAACTGGCAAAATAACAAAACGTCCGCCGGAGACTTATAACGAAACTCTGGCAACCGGAGAAATAGAAATTTATCCTGAACAAGTAGAAATATTTTCAGAAGCAAAATTGTTGCCATTTGAGTTATCGAGTGAAGACACCAAAGAAGATATCCGCTTAAAATACCGTTATCTTGATATAAGAAGACCAAGTATGGTAAAAAATTTGAAATTAAGACATGACATAGTTCGTGCAATAAGAAATTACATGAACGACTCAGATTTTATGGAGATAGAAACTCCGATCTTGATCAATACGACACCGGAAGGAGCAAGAGACTACCTCGTACCAAGCAGAGTACAGGAAGGAAAGTTCTATGCACTGCCACAATCACCACAAATATTCAAACAACTGCTTATGGTAGGAGGTTTGGAGAAATATTATCAAATAGCACGTTGCTTCAGAGATGAAGACTTGAGAGCTGACAGACAACCGGAATTTACACAAGTCGATATAGAAATGTCATTTGTAAATCAGGATGACATAATAGAACTTACAGAAGGACTAATAAAAGAAGCATTTAAGGCTGCCGGAGTGGATATTAACCCTCCGTTCACAAGAATTACATGGCAAGAAGCGATGGACAGATTTGGTTCAGACAAACCTGACGCACGATTCGGATTAGAATTGTTTGATATATCAGACATACTGTTAGATTCAACATTTGAACCGGTTAAAGAAACATTGAAAAACGGCGGTATAGCAAAGGCTATAAAAATCCCTGGAATTGCAGGTTATTCAAGAAAAGAAATGGATGATGTCCGAGCAATGGCAATATCATTTGGCGCAAAAGGACTGGCCTGGATAACATATATGGAAGACGGAACGGTAAAATCACCAATCCTGAAATTTTTAACGGAAGAACAAATAACAACACTCCAAAATCGTGCAGAAGCAAAACCCGGAGATATAGTATTTTTCGTGGCTGATAACCCTAAAACGACCTATGACGTAATGGGAAGGTTTAGACTATTCTTCGGTCAGAAGTTAAATTTAATAGATGAAAACAAACATTCGCTATTGTGGGTAGTAGATTTTCCGATGTTTGAATTCAGTCAGGAATTCAATAAAGTTCAGGCAATGCACCATCCGTTCACATCACCGAACCTGGAAGATATAGACAAGATGGAGACGGAACCGCTAAAATGTCGTTCAATCGCATATGATATAGTATACAACGGAACAGAATTGGGTGGCGGAAGCGTCAGAATACATTCATCAGAAGTGCAACAAAAGGTATTTAAAGTATTGGGATTAACAGAAGAAGAAGTAGAACAGAAGTTCGGTTTTATGCTAACAGCATTCCAATACGGAACCCCGCCGCACGCAGGATTGGCAATAGGGTTGGACAGACTTGTGGCACTTTTAGCAAAACAAACTTCGATCAGAGAAGTCATAGCATTTCCTAAAAATTCCGCAGCGAAGTGCCTTATGACAAACGCACCTGCTAATGTATCAGAAGAACAGCTTCAAGAATTACATTTGAAATCAACAATAAAACCACCATTACATTAATATGGATAAATTTTTTGAAAAGACACTATCTTCAAACAAAATATATGATGGCAAGATATTTGAGATATTAAGTGATAAAGTAGAGCTATCAGACGGTTTAGTGCGTCCGAGAGAAGTAGTTGTACACCCCGGAGGAGTGGTTGTAGTAGCCCAAAAAGACGAAAGCGTTTTGATGGTAAAACAATACAGATATCCCATTCACTCGACCCAATTTGAA
>CASEVT010000068.1 GCA_949291445.1 uncultured bacterium
AGATGACGAAAAAATCGGATTTACCAGCCAATCCGGCAAAACTGCCGTCTTTGAAATTATCAAAGATGCAGGATATCCTATTACTATACAAGAAGCTGTCCGGATTACTCCCATCGTTAAAGAAGCTGCCGAAAAAGTCGGTGAACTTCCCACCAGAAATATTATTGATATCTATTTCAACGAGGTTTTCAATATTGCGGGTGACTTTAAGCTTGTTAATTTTGAAAAACTCACAGATAACGTCTTTAACCTTAAATTCTTCCATAAAGATAAATTCTATGAACTAAACGGACATGGTAACGGACCTTTGGATGCTTGTCTTGATGCTTTGCGTCAGGCAGGTTTTGCTATGAAACTTCTGGATTACAAACAGGTTGCTCTTGATAGCGAAATTTTCGGTTCAGGTGCAGCAGCTATGACCGTTATCCATTTCGAAAATAAAGACGGTAAATCGCTTATCTCCAGAGGTAAAGATCAAAGTACTCTCAATGCTAACGTTAAAGCTATATTTAACGGACTCAATTTGTTGAATGAGTAAAATGTTAGTCTTTTGAAGTTTAATCTTTAATTTTTTTAATATTTTTATTCGCTAAGAAACAATTTTTATTTCTTTGCGTCAAAAAAAATACTTGCATAGCTTAATCGAGATCATCTTAAATCAGATTTTTTAATCTCATAAGATAAGATGAGATTGAATTTGTGCTTTGTGCTATTATAGTTGAAGAAAATGAGATGAGGTAAAATTTTGAAAAGATTTTTTGAAAAACACAGTTTCACTATCCTTTTAATCGCTTGTATCTTCGCAGTTGCAAATCTTGCAAACTCGGTATCAGCTTATACACCGCAACAACTCTATGAACAAGTATGGAAATTAATTAATACAAAATATGTCGATCAGACAAATAATGAACAAGATTGGCAAAGATGGCACCATAAATATGACAAAGTCATAAAAACAGAAGAAGATGCCTATGTCGCAATCCAAACTATGCTCACCAGCCTGAATGACCCGTATACAAAATTTCTTGACCCGAAAGAGTTTAGTGAAGAAACTAACTCTATTAAAGGCTCTTTGAAAGGTATCGGGGTACAAATCGGTGTTAGGGACGGCAAATTGCTTATTATTGCGCCGATTGAAGATACTCCGGGTGAAAAGGCCGGTCTGCAAGCCGAAGATGAAATACTTGAAATTGACGGAAAATCTACTAAAGGTATAACTATCGATAAAGCTGCCGAACAAATTCGCGGTGAAGAAGGTACCTACGTTACTCTCTTGATCAAAAGAAAAAATCAAGAAAATAAATTGTATAAAATCCAACGTGCAGAAATTGAGTTGAAATCCGTTTCTCTCAAACTTCCAACAGAAAGTGTCAAACTCGATGATAAAATCGGTTATATCAGACTCAGTTCTTTTATTAGCAAAAATGCTGCCGTTGAGTTTCAAAATGCACTAGAACAGTATAAAGATAAACAAGGATATATTATCGATTTGCGCTCTAACCCCGGTGGATTGCTTAGCAACGCCATTATCATTTCTGATATGTTCTTGAATGGCGGAGTTATCGTCAGTACTGTCGATAGAGACGGCTACAAAGAAACTACCCGCGCTATGCGAAGCTGTGTGACCAATAAACCTATTGTTATTCTTATCAACAAAGGTTCTGCTTCTGCCAGTGAAATCTTCTCCGGTGCAATGAAAGATAACAAAAGAGCCGTACTTGTCGGTGAAAATACTTTCGGTAAGGGACTTGTCCAAGAAGTTAACAAGCTTATGGGCGGTAGCGGGGCTAATATTACTATCCAAAAATACCTTACACCAAACGGTACCGACATCAACAAAAAAGGAATCGCTCCTGATATTACCGTAGAATTGAGTGAACAAGATATCAAGGATAAGAACGATGCTCAACTTAAAAAGGCAAATGATGTGCTGCTTGAGATGATCGAAAAGCAGGTTATGGTTCTTAATTTTTAATAGATTGGACAGATCATATTACATACTCCATTAATAAGACCCTGAAATAAATTCAGGGTGACAATTCGTATTATAAATATTTTGCCGGAGCCGCATTACTCGTGTATCGTATTCACAAGCAGCACTTTTTTTCTTGGTCACTTATATATGCTAATTTTATTATTGTTTACAAAACTTAATACCCATGTTTAAAACTGCTAAAAAAGTGGCATATAGTATATAGCTAACGAAAGTGAGTGGTACTTATCATGTCCATTTCTCCAGTTACAATGTCTCCGATGATATTATCCTTTGTTTCGACCAAAAAGACGGAAGAGGAGGATTCGGAGTACGAAAAAATTAAAACAATGCTAAAAATGCTAGGCATAGAACCCACCGGTGACAAAGAAGTGGACAAACTTGTGCTGCAACAAGCTATTAACGACAAGGTCAGCGAAGCTGCAAATGCCGGCTCCTCTTCTGCCTATAACCCATTTACCGATTTGCTGGAATTCCTTGAAATAACCTCCACGGGTAATGTTGATAAGGATTATGATAACGTAATTGATGAATTGGATTATCGGATATATATGGCTGATGATGACGAAGAAAAAGCTTATTACCAATCTTTACGAGATGAAGCTGATTCACTCTATACTGAAAATAACTACGACAACCAACGCCAAGACATGTTTATGGGTGCATCTCAGATTGCTGATTACTACAAATTTATGATTACCGGTTAATGTTAAGTTTGTAAATAGTATTTTTATTTTCAAACTTACTTATTGTTAATTAACCAAACAGCAGAATTTTTCTTTTTGAACCGAAAATTCAAAAGGAATTTTTTGTAAAAAAATTAAAAAAAGTTAATTTTAAAATAAAAACTTAAAACGGAAAATGAGTTGTAAAAACAACGTTTGACAACTATTTCGAATAGCTTAATAATAATAGTTAAGGGAAAGAAAAGGAGAAAAAACAAATGACACCGATAAGCTACATACCGGAACATGCAAAAGAATTATCAAACGAAGAAATAAAAAGGCTGATAAAAGAAAACAAAGTAAATTTTATCAGAATGCAATTTGTGGACATAAACGGTCAAGTAAAGAACATGGCTGTACCGTCAATCCAAATAGATAAAATTCTAAACAATGAATTAATGCTAGATGGTTCTTCAATAAAAGGATTCAGAAGCATAGAAACATCGGATATGTACTTTTATCCGGACAAAAGCACATTCGCAATTTTGCCGTGGCGAAGCAAAGAAGAAGGAAATGCGGCACGAATAATCTGTGATATTCACAACGCAGACGGAACACCGTTTGAGGGTTGCCCCAGATGTAATTTAAAACGTGTAATAAAAGAAGCCAAAGAAATGGGATATGTAATGAACGTAGGTCCTGAGGCGGAATTTTTCTTATTCAAACGAGATGAAAAGAACAATGCAACAACACTAACACATGATCGTGCAGGGTACTATGACGTAGGTCCGGACGATCACGGAGAAGATATAAGAGGTGAAATTGTATACACCTTGCAGAAAATGGGGTTTGAAATAGAAGCAAGCCACCACGAAGTTGCAAGAGGTCAGCACGAAATAGACTTTAAATACTCCGATACCTTGACTTGCGCAGATAACATAGTGACTTTTAAATATGCCGTAAAAGCTGTAGCATCAAAATACGGATTGCACGCAACTTTTATGCCTAAACCTATATTTGGAATCAACGGCTCCGGAATGCATTGCAATGTATCTTTATTTAAAGATGGAAAAAATGCGTTTCTCGACGAATCCAGAACTTATAAACTCTCACAAGAAGCACTATGGGTAATCGGCGGTTTATTGGATAATGTAAAAGCTTTCACTGCAGTTACAAATCCGCTGGTAAACAGTTATAAAAGATTAGTCCCCGGATACGAAGCTCCGGTATATTTAGCATGGTCAAATGCAAACAGAAGTGCATTGATTAGAGTACCGGCAAAAAGAGGCAATGCAACAAGAGTAGAATTGCGCTCACCGGATCCCAGCTGCAACCCATATCTGGCTCTGGCTGTAATATTGCAAGCAGCAATAGACGGGGTTAAGAACAGAAAAGAACCCGTAATGCCTGTGGAACATAATATCTATGATATGACAGAAAAAGAAAGAAAAAGAAATAAAATTGATACCCTACCCGGTAGTTTGCTTGAAGCTCTCCATTATATGGAAAAAAATGATGTAGTAAAAGCTGCACTGGGTGAACATATATTTAATGAATTTTTAACAGCAAAATATAAAGAATGGGATGATTTTAGAACATTCGTTTCTCAATGGGAATTGGAAAAATATCTCGAAAGATACTAAACTAATTTCAGCATGGCAGACAAAAGACAATAGTCATGACGAAATTGGAGTGATTTGTCCAACCTGCCAAAATAGTGGGATTCAAATCAATTGGTGCACATGACTGTCTCACTGAACAGACACGATGGTCATGATAAAACTTAACCCATTTGCGCAACTTATTAAAAATAAAAAAAACCGGAAAAAAATTTTTTCCGGGTAAAGAGTATTACTTAGGTTCTATTATTGGATAACTATAAAAGCTAATGCTGGCAATCGACATATATAATTAATCAGTAAAACTGAGAAAAGATAATGTATTAGCCTTGAATCAACTGTAGTGCCAGAGCAGGTAACTGGTTAGCCTGAGTTAGCAGTGCAGCCGAAGTTTGTTGTAAAATACTAGCCTTAGCGTAGTTAGCGGATTCTTCAGCGATATCAGCATCCATGATAGTAGATTTAGCGGCAGAAGAATTTTCCACGCTGGTAACAAGAGAAGTTTTAGCCGACTCAAGCCTACTTTGGTAAGCACCGATAGACGCTTTTCTGGTATTAAGTTCAGCAAGAGCATCGTCAAGTGTTTCAATAAATTCGGCAGCGTTAGTAGCAGAATTAAAAGCTGTTTGAATACTACCGGCAGCATCACCTCCAAGCAGAGTATCTGCATCAGTAGCCGCAAAAACAGTAGCATCAACGTTCATTGCATTCTGATCAGCATCTGAATTAGCACCAACCTGTAATCTAAGACCTCGAGGCAACCCTGTACCATCAAGCAATTTGAGACCATTAAACTGGGAAGCATTAGCAACCCGAGAGATTTCAGCAGCACGGTAGCTAACTTCATCTTCCATAGCTTGCATTGATTCGGCAGAATAAACTCCGTTGGCAGCCTGAATTGCAAGATCTCTCATTCTGAGGAGGTTATCCTCGATAATACCCATGTCGCCTTCAGTAATTTGCAACAAATTAATACCGTTAGCGATGTTGTCTTGAGCGACTTTAGAGCCGCGAATTTGTGTTTCAAGGTTAGTAGCGATAAACATACCTGCTGCGTCATCAGCAGCTCTGTTAACTTTGTAACCTGTTGACATTCTTTGCAACGCAGTATTCAGAGAATCAGTCGCATTAGAAAGGTTTCTCTGTGATATCAGCGAAGACATGTTCGTGTTCACAATAATAGCCATCTTTTTTTCCTCTTCTTTCCGTTATGGTATTACTCTTTACATTACAAGCGAAAATAAATTTCTCTCTACACATAGGATCTCGGCATAAATTTAAAAAACTTTAGCATACTTTAGTATAGTATTTCTACAACTTAAGTATGATATTAATAATAAAGAACATGCCCGCATAAAAAATTGATCAAAAATCGCAAGGTGACGCAAAAAAAGTTTTGGAGTATCATATATATGGTTATTGTTGAGTATATAGTGATGTCAGAGCAAAACAGTTTATTTTTTATATCGGAGAACAAAAAAACAGCATTAAGAGTTCAAACAAAAATAATGCTGGCACGTGAGACGGATGAATTTGTGCACAGCAGTTATGAGGGTTGTTTTGAGGATGTAAAAAAACAGCAACCAAAAATAGTGTTGTTTGACATAGAAGAGCATGAAGAAGAGTTTTTTGAATTCTTGAACAAGCTCCGGCAAACAAAATCCGTAAGGCACATACCGGTAATACCAATATTTAAAAATATAGATGAAGAAATACTATGCAGCGCATTTGAAGCAGGAATAAGCGATTTTCTAACGATTGATTCAACAGATTCAGAGTTTACGGTAAGAATATTATTAGCGATGCGAAAAAGTGAGCATGCATCAGATATTGAGAGCAAAAACAGTATATTGTCACAATTAAAAATTTTAGATAAAAAAACAGGAATATACGCAAAGAATTATACATACACGATAATAAAAGCACAAAGCAAAAAATGTATAGGAACATTTGCGGTAATAGCACCGGATGTGAATACGAGAAACAAACTATCACCGGAACATCTGGCAACATTAATCAAGAACAATATAAGAATATCGGATTTTATCGGATTTTCGGGGGATTTCAAGATATACACATGGTTTCCAAAGACAGAGCCTGAGAATGTTTTGAGCATATTGAATAAGATAAAAAAACTGCTGCCCGCAGAATGCAAAATAAGTGCCGGCGTGGCAAAATCAGGAGAGATAGATTTTGACAGAGCAGAAGAAGCAGCGAACAAAGCACTTTCTCGGGCACTGTTGAGAGAAAATAGTTTTGTAATTGCAAGGGAAAAAGATGAACTAAAAGAGCAATTCAAAAATAATCCTGACGAATATAAAAATTTTAAGATATTTCGCCAAGATTTTTTCAAAAAATTGCACAAAATAGTATCACCAATATTTTTCAGAACACAAAAAATTATAGAAGAAAAGTTATTTGAAACCGAAATAAGCCAAGAAATTTCGGAAGAAGGCTGCTATTTTGTATTGAAAAATGATATTTGCAAAAGCCGGTTTTGCATAACATGTCCGGGATATACAAGAGTAAATATAGATATCTCCCACATTTGCAGCGAAGAAGAATACAAAGACAAAATTTCACTGAATACAGACGAAATAACGCCGGAAAAAATTTCAGATATTTTGGACAATTTTGTCAAAACATATCAGGCACTGTTAAACAACAATTAGCAGCAAACGACGATTATATAGAATATAGAATATTAGACAAATTAAAAAATGTTACAAAAAATTGACAGCTTAGCACAAATTTTTTTGTTGAAACTTATAGCTGATGGGAACAGAAAATGACATGCTAAAAGATGGTTTAAAAAGAATATGCTACGGACTGGGTAAGAACAACGACCCGGTATTTGCTGTTTTAGGAATAGCAGTATTTAAAGGGGTGTTCAGACCACTGTTCACAATGATGGACAAAGACGAAAACCCGCAAACAAAAAAATACGCAGCATTTAGAGAAGGTTTAACGGAAGCTATAGCGTTTGGGAGCTATCTTGGCACTTCATTTGTCGCAAAAGCATTGGCAAAACCATTGTGCAAAAAGTTCAATGCAAGTGAAGAATTATTGCACAAAACGGAAAAATCGCTGTCATTTATAGCAGTTTGTTTATGCGCAGTAGCGATAATTCCGGCAGTATGCAACGTAACGCTAAAACCTATAATGGATAGCGTACAAAAATTCCAAAAAACAAAAAAACAACTTAACGAAACCCAAAAGACCAATCTGGATATAAAAGAAAATGTTGTTCCTGAAATGAATGTGAACAAAACATCAGAGTTATCTGTATTATCAGAGAACTCAAAAAAATTGTTGTTATCAGTACCCAAATTGAATTCTGTTTACAACGCAGACATGAAAGTAGGAGGTTAGTATGCTGCAAGGAGTGTTTAATCTACTAACCAACCCCAAAATGGTAGCAACTGCACAAAATACAAAATCGGCAGTATCAATAGAAACCGGTTTAAAAGCAGTAGGCAGACCGGCTTTCACGATGATGGACAACAACGTCGATGAAAAAACCAAAAAATATGCAGCCACAAAAGAATTCTTATATCAGGCACTTTGTCTGGGTATATATATGTTATTGATTATACCTGTTTTCAAGATGAAGACATTTGGTATATACAAAAAGATCTTCAAAGACATGCCGGATTTTCAGAAGTTTAAAAATGCAAAAGAATACTTGAATTATTTCAAGCTTGCAACAATGGAAAAGCGTGCTGATAGAATAAAAGATCCGATATTTAAGCAGTTGCCGGAACATTTACAAAAAGATCTGGACAAGCCTGATCTAAGCAAAGAAGAATTAAGAAAATTAAGAGAACAAAAGAAAGAATACATTCCAAAATATATACACGCAAAGGGTTCAATAGAATTTAGCTCAATAATAGGCTCAATAGTAGGGCTGACAATATTAGCACCGGAGATAAGCCATCTGGTGCTGCATCCGATAATGAAAGCAATCGGAATGGAGAAAAAGGAACCTCCTGAAAAGAACTCTGAACACATAAACACTAAAGTATAATGAAGATACTCCAAAATAAAAAAGCCGGAACAAATCCGGCTTTTTTTGTGAAAACAATCAGAATAAAATTAAACGACCTGCTTAATTTTTTCTGCAATATCAACGGCAAGTCTATCAATTTTAGAAAAATCTTCATCATTAGGTTTGCCCTTAACGATGACATACTCGAGTTTTTCAGGTTTAACGATAGTAAACATGTTTTCGATAGGACCGGATAAATTGCCGCCCCAGCCGAAGGAGCCGATGATGGAATAGAATTTCAACTTCGGACGCAGTGCATTAACAAGATAAGCCGTCGTCAATGCAGCAGGATGAGGTCCGGCAAGCACCATAGAACTACCGAGCACAACACCTGCCGCATCAACGAGTTCCATGCTCAACTCACCTTCATCACAATGTATAAGATCAAAAACTTTAACATCAACCCCGAAATCCTTGAGTTTATTTGCAAGTTCATCGACTAAGATTTTAGTGCTGTCATACATTGAAACATAAGGAATAACAACCTTATTCAAAACTTTATCCGAAGTCCATTCATCATACAAATCAAGAATAAATTGCGGGTTATCGTAGATAGGACCATGACTTGGCAAAACGAAATCGGGATTAATTTCTTTGACAAGGGCGGTATATTTTTTAGCAAAATTCCTAAATGGCATCATAATTTCGGCATAATACCTTTTTGCAGCTTCTTCAAGTCCCTTCGAACAATCAGCAAAGAGTTCGTATCGAGTATAATGAGCCCCTAAAAAGTCACAGGTAAACAGCATGTTATCTTCTTTAAGGTAAGTAAACATAGTATCAGGCCAGTGAACCCAGGGTGCAAAAATGAATTGCAATGTTTTATCGCCCAGAGAAAGTTCCTCTTTATCATTTATAAGAATGAATTTGTCATCAGCAACATGCAACATGTTCTTAATATTGTCTTTGCATTTTTCGTTTGTGACAATTTTTGCCGCAGGATATTTTTCAACAAGCACAGGCAGCGCACCGGAATGATCTTGTTCAGCATGGTTGCAAACTATATAATCTATAGATTTAATACCGTCATTATCCAGTTTTTCCACCAGTTCATCAATCATTTTGGGATACATAGTATCGATTAGGGCAACTTTTTCACTACCTTTAACAAGATATGAATTATAACTGGTGCCCTGCGGCAGCGGGACGAGTTGATCAAAAAGTTTTCTGTTTATATCTTTTGAGCCAAGATAAAATACGTTGTCTTTTATAGGTATCATATTCATATTTTGTTAACCTCCATTGAATTAGCTATTCTTAATTATTCTAAAATATGCAAAATTGATTTATAAAGTTTCTTGCAACATAAAAGGATAATACATCCATTTGAATATATCAAGAATTATGTAAGCAAATTCAAAAGGATTGTTACGAATCGATTTTGACAAATTGAGACTTATCAACGCCGCACACAGGACAAACCCAGTCTTGGGGCAGATTTTCAAACGCAACATCATTATTTTCCGCAGGGTCGTACTCGTATCCGCAAACTAAACATCTATAAACAAACATACTTTTTCTCCTAATAAATTATAGTGAACCGTGTTGAACCGCAAACACTTCAAAAAACCAGTGTTTAATAAGGTTTACCGAGACATAATAATTTATAAGCTCAAAAAATTAAATTAAATACCTGTATTATACAGCAAGGTAGAATTACGAAGCAGTTTCTTTGTAAGGTTTGACAACTTCAATTACTTCGGACAAATCTTTCAAAACAGTGACAATCGATTTCGTATCAGCAATTTTTATTTCTGTTTCAACCTTTTCAGCCAAACCATAAGGGTCATATCCTAAAGGTAAAGTGATATATAATTTGTTTTTAATAATTGCACAATAAGGACAACCAGCCATATGCGATGCCAACCGCATTAATTTTGCACCCAGAACGTTGTCAATATATTTTTTTGCCAACACATGCTCATTTGAAAAAACATCAAAAACCTGACCGAAATCAGAATCAAATTGTATTTTATAAAGACCGTTATATCTTTTTTTTCTTTTCGGAACAATATAAGTTTCAAAATGCATTGTTTCTTTTAACTCACCTTCAACGAGCAAACCGTTAAAAACAACCAATTTTGCTTCATCAGTTTTTTTCGTAAACTCGGCATTAATAAGATGCAACTTTACACCATCCAACTCACATTCCACATGCTCACAAAACTTTTTATGAGTATGTTGAGGCATAAAAGAAATGAATGTATCAAGGACTTTTTCAGGGACTTTCACATTAGGTCGATATTCAACCTCTTGAAAACAAAATTCCATCAATGTAGTGACATAAATTTCTTTTGCAAGTTCCAAATAATCATGAAGCCTGTGAAAATGTTTGCCGAAGCAAAACAGCATTAATACACCCGAAATAGGCGTAACAAAGGCAAAAGTTGTCATATGAAGCATAGACCACATAGTGACATATTGCCCGACATGCGATTGCATAAACGGAGCAAAAATCGGCTTTGACATCAGCAACATAAAAATACACCACAACACTACATATATCGTGAATATAACGAAACAAAATCTATATACATGCCTATATCTGCTAATCGGAACATAAGAATCTTTTCTATATTTTTCGAGTTCAAACATTCCTTTTTTAAATTGAGCAACAGCTTTTTTTAATTCAACTTCACTTTTCACGAAAACCCCCGTTTAAGGATAAATAACAAAATCAACAATTACAAAACCGAACTAGATTCGAATGCTGTTAATTTCATTATAAGCGGTAATAATTTTATTTCTCATTTGAACGGCCATTTGCATGGTTAAATTAGCTTTTTCAGCGGCAATCATAACCTCGTGAGCACTGATATCCCCGCCGGAAGCCATAATTTCAGCAGCCTGTTCAGCATTAACCTGAGCATCGTTAACATTGTTCAATCCGTTACTAAACGCCCTACCAAAATCAGCAGCAGTTTTTTCAACCGGAGAAGCAGACTTAATATCTTTTGCCGAAACCGGATCAAAAGGTCCCATATTCTCCAAACCGACATTCAACTCAATCCCACCACCTAAAACAGGAGGATTGTCAAGCTCCATAGTCTTTTGCTGCAAAACATTTTCAAACTGGTTTTGACTATTTTCGAAACTACTGTCAAACCATTTCATGTTCTGTTCAAGAACTTTATTATATCCTTGTATAGTATTTAATTGTGCCAATGGAATATTCATAATCATATACCCTTATCTAAATTTTTAATGCGGCAGTAATCATATTTTTGACCGTCTCTGCAGTAGCGGAATTAGCCTCATAAGCTTTTGAAGCAGAAACCATATTAACCATCTCTTCAACAATATTAATATTCGGAAGAGTTACATATCCCTCTTCATCCGCCTCGGGGTTGGAAGGATCATAAACCATTTTATACGGATTTTTAGATTCCGTAATCTCAGATACTTGAACACCTTGAGCAAGAGTATTTTCATCATAAGAAATACCGCCTCTAAGAGCTATTATGCCTTTATTGTTACTCCAATAAGGTTCATGATCACCGCTTGGAAATGGCGGTGTATTGCTGCCTATTTTATCCTGATAAATTGCCTTAAACGTAACATCTTTTTTCACATAAACACCGGGTGAACCATCGGGATGTCTTGTCGTGTTTACATTGGCAATGTTACTTGCAATTGTATCCATTTTAACTTTTTGTGCATGCATGCCGGAGGCACTTATATCGAAAGAACTAAAACTCATTATTAATTACCTCCTCCTCTTACAACATTAGCTAAATTAGTAAGCATTTTAGATTGCACAGTAGACAAAACAGTGTATTTAGAACCGGTTTTAGCCATATCCATCATTTCTTCTTCAATACAAACATTGTTGCCGTTACCGTAATCTATTTGACTATAATCTCTTAAAATTTCAGGCTTAAATGAGCTGTCATAGTCAGTTTGTTTCAGAAACAGAGCGTGTTCTCGGGTCAATTTTTGTGAAGCATCCTGAACCAATGGATTTCTCAAGCTATTTTTCATCCGGATATCTTTTCTCACTTCATCTTTTTCGATAATATCTCTGAGTTGATCCTCGAACGCAACATCTTTTCTCTGGTAATTATCAGTCATGGCATTTGCAGTATTTGCAGAAATAGCGTCCTGACGTTTCAACAGCCCGTCCATAGCCAATTTCGTAACTTCTACAGCTCTTATATTAAATAAATCCATTTTTACTACCTCCTTTTCCGACAGTCCCTTGCCATTGCATTGTCTATATCATCGGAATAAGTAATTCAAAAACAGTTCCGCTGTTTTGAGTTTCTTTTAGTATTAAATCACCATACTGTTCTTGCATTGCAAGCTTTGAAATATACAGCCCCAAACCGCTGCCTGTTTTTTTTGACGTAAATCCTTTTTCGAATATTTTCGAACGAAGCTCTTCGGGTATTCCGGAACCGTTATCCGCAACCGTAATTTTTAAAGTATTCTCACCTTCTATATGCGTAGAAATATCAATTTTCCCATCTTTATCCACAAAATCCAGCGCATTGTAAATAAGGTTAATCAAAACATTAAGCAACTTGCTCTCATCGGCGAGAATCCGACAATCATTTGATATACATATATTCAATTTTGCCTGTTTTTCTTCGACTTTGGGTTGTACAAGACTTTTTAACGTTTCAAAAAACTCTGTAATCTTTATCGGAAGAACATCTGCACTCTGGATTGTTTTCAATTCAAAAAGCATCTTGCTTATCAATTCTTTAGATTTGGTAATAGAATTTACTGCATTATCGATGGAATTTTTAACATCAGCATTTGTAATTCCTTTTGTGCGCTTTTGAATAATCTTTGAATACAAATCGATGACAGATAAATGATTTCTTATTTCATGAGAAATCATGCCTGCTCTGTCACAGATATATTCATATTTTTTGAGAACTTCTTCGTTGGACTCAAGAATGTTGTTTTCAGCTTTGGAGAGTGAAGCTTCTTGCGCAAAAGAATTGGCATAATCAATAAATTTATGTACAGCTTTGTTTAAGAGTTCATTACTTCTTCTTTCAGGTGTAAACTCAACCGTATAGCGATTTAGATCAATTTTAGAATTAGCAGAAATTATCCTGACGACATTGTTGACCTCGCGAGAATTAAGAAGAAAATACACACAAGAAGTATCTTTAATTTCTTCAGTAGAATAATCCCATAATAAAGCAACAGAATATCTAGGAGAAAGAATGACCAAAAATTCAGTATCTCCCCAGATTGGTTCACGCTCAAGATTTTCCGCATTAATATTTTGTGAAAAAGAATAAACTTCAGCCTGATTGAACTCTAACCGTTTTAAAACACCCTCGGATTCAGTCGTATCAAACATTCTGATAAGCACAACAGCTTTCTGGTTTTGAGCCTCCAAAAGCGGCTCGAGCGCAAATCTGAACAATCCCTTTATAATCTGCTTGCTCACAGGTTTAGTGTGAGCAAGATAGATTAAATCCTTAAGAAAGTTTTTTTTGTAATTTGATACGTTCATTCTTTATAATTTCTATATTATTTAGATTGCAATTTTTACTTTTCTTCTGTTCAAAAACCCGTTATTTAAGGCATACAAAACAGCTTGTGTTCTGTCATTAACCTGCAATTTTTGGAATATATTATTTACGTGAGTTTTAACAGTGGTTTCACTAATAAATAATTTTTGAGCAACACCTTTGTAGGTAATACCCTGAGTCAAAAGATCCAAGACTTCTTCTTCTCTTTGAGTGAGATAATTAAGCAGATTTTCTTCATCCAAAGCCTGACTGTTTTCTTCACGGAATGACTGTTGAAAATACTCGAAGAATCTTGAAGATAAAGTAGAAGGGAGGTAGATTTTACCGGCAGCAACCTCTTCTATAGCATAGATAAGTTGTGCAGAAGCCATAGTCTTGAGGATATAACCCTTAGCCCCGATTTTCATTGCCCTAAAAATCAAATCAGGATCGTCATATCCGGTCAATGCGATAGTGCGTACCCCTAAATCCAAATTTTCAATCTCCGCTATCGCTGTTAAACCGTCTTTCTCGGGCATATTAATGTCCATTAAGACGATTTCAGGACGATACTTTTTGATCAAACTCATAGCAACACTTGCACTGGTAGCAGTAGCCACCACATCAAAATCACTTTCAAGCTCAATCAATTCCCTAATCCCTGATAAATGATCGTAGTTGTCATCAACAAGAATAATTCTTGCTTTCTTTTTAAACTCCAGGCCTCGTCTCATCTAATCCTCCCAAGATTTTCCTTTTTACTTCTAGATTCAAACGCATAAATTATTTACAATACGATATTACATCCGTATAACGTACTTTCTCATCGACTATAAGATCAAAATATCAGACTTTTTCACTAGATTTATTGGACTAGACCATCTGGTTTAAATTAGGCAATTATCCTTTACAATACTGCTTTTTCAACTCTCATTAAAATAAACTGAAAAAAGTATTTTTTATGTTTTAAGTACTTAATTTGTATTACATAATTTACCGTATAAATAGTAAAACAGACGATTAATAAGACTCCAACAAAATATTTATAAAACGTAAACCAATAAAAAGACAGGAATACATGGCAGTTATGATTCACAAAAAAAATTCGATCAACTTATAACTAGCTTACATAAAACAATAACAATCGACACGAGAATTATCAGAAAATACTGTAGTTTTAGGATACTGTGTTAAACAAACAGGCATTTTATCTTTACAACGAGGATAAAAAGGACAACCTTGTGTAACATCTTTTATTGATGGAGGTTGTCCATCAATTGTTTCTATACTGGAAGAATTAATATCTAATATGACATTTAGCAAAGCTTTAGTATAAGGATGTTTAGGATTGTTAAACAACTCTGTTTTAGAGGCAAATTCGACAATATGTCCTGCGTACATAACAGCAATTTTGTCAGCATTTTGAGCAACAATACCCATATCATGAGTAATCAAAATAATAGAAATACCTGATTTTTCCTTAATGTCTTTCAAAATATCCATAATTTGTGCCTGAACAGTAACATCAAGAGCAGTTGTCGGTTCATCAGCAATAATAATTTCAGCATTACAAACCAGCGCCATAGCAATAATGACACGCTGTTTCATACCGCCGGAAAATTCGTGAGGATAAGCGTTCAATTTTTCTTCCGCATCGGGTATTTTAACCCGTTCAAGAGCTTGAACAGCAATTTTTCTGGCTTCACAACCTTTCAACCCCTGATGAATTTCTATTACCTCAAGGAGTTGATCCCCGATAGAATAAAGAGGATTGAGAGAAGTCATAGGATCTTGGGGAATAAGCGCAATCTTTTTACCCCGAATTTTTTGCATTTCTTTTTGAGAAAGTTTCAACAGATCCTTATTTTGAAAAAGAATTTCACCGCTAACAATGGTGGAATTTTCGGGTAAAAGGTTTAATACAGCCATAGAAGACAAAGTTTTACCGCTTCCGGATTCACCAACTATTGCCAGAGTCTCGCCTTTTTCCAGTTCAAAATTTACATCCCAAACTGCTTGATAAAAACCATCAAGAAAATTAAAACCGATATTCAAATTTTTGACATTTAAAAAACTCATTATCGTTAAATTTCAATAGTTCCGCAAAAAACATATTCAGCACTACCGGTCATATATACATCAAAATCAGGATTTTGTGAATTACCCGCCCATTCAATAAACAATGAGCCGCCAGGGAGATTAACCTTAACATTATTATCACACAGGTTATTTAAAATAGCCGCAACTGCACTGGCGCATGCACCTGTTCCACAAGCTAATGTAATACCGCATCCCCGTTCCCACACATCAACATTTATTTCATTTCGGGACAAGACTTTTACAAATTCTACATTTGTTTTTTCAGAAAACAGGTTGTGATGTTCTATTTCATAACCATAATCAGAAGCCAATTTTTTTGCGTCCTGCTCGGTAAAAATAACACAATGAGGATTTCCCATACTTATAGCGTTTATCAAAAAGCTTTTTGTTGCGGTTTGCAAATTGTAATTCAAATTATGCTCACCGTTAAACGGTATTTTTGAAGGCTGCAAAATAGGTTTAGACATGTTAACTTTGACCAAGTTGTTATCAAGTAATTCCGGAATAATAATACCTGCACCGGTTTCAACACTAAATTTTTTACTATTAACAATTTTATTATCAAAAACAAATCTGGCAAAACATCGCATACCATTGCCGCACATTTGAGCAGTAGAGCCGTCAGACTGGTAAAAAAGCCATTTTAGATCAGCAATTTTACTTTCTTGAGGAACAAAAATGCCGTCTGCGCCAATTCCAAACCGACGATCGCACAATTTTACCGCAATATTCGGAAACTTATCTTTTATTTTTTCATATTCCTGCGGCAGCATCAGAATAAAATCATTGCCCAATCCTTGCATTTTAGAAAATTTAACTGTCGACATTTTTATTTTTATCCTTTTATAATTTAAATTTATTACTTTTTGTTTTGTTTTTATTCAGTGTTTATAGCAAGATAATTATAACATATTAATAATAATCAAAAGATTAGTGACAGAACAAAAAGATGATATTGAAAGAATTTGCCGAGTTTTTGCAAAATTATTACACAGAAGAAGAAAAAGAAGCACAAAGTGCCGGAACAGAAAAACACAAAACTCCGGTATTTTTATTGTTTTTCTGGGTAAAAAACAAGCTTGAAACACCCGCAAAAACCAATGTGGATAAAATTATACAGAAGGAAATATACATAGCTAAAAACAGGGCGAATGATTTTTTGCTAATCGGCAAATCCCCGTCAGGACGGCGATTGATCCAGAGTTTATACAATTTTGCATTGAGTTTTGAACAGCAACAGTATGCAAGATGGTTGCACGATAAAAAACCCAATGATTTTAAAAATTGTTAAAACATGCCACCAGAGCATGTTTGCATGCTTTTTTTTTGTAATATCATGAAAAACTTTTCCTGTTTAAAACCTGTTCAAAAGTTGTTCAAAAGTGTTTTTTTTCTGTTAAAAATTTGAGCTTCTTGTTCAAAACTTGAGCTTTTAGTATCAGTTTCTACATTTATTGAATTTGTTTGAACAGGTTTTTTACAATGTTTTGAACAGGTTGGACTACTGTCCTGTTTGGATTATAATGGGTTTTATACAGGATTTGTTGATCCTTATTACTATTATTATTATTAATATTATTATATTTAATTTATAATATAAAAAGAGTGAGAGAATTTTTTCTTATAAAAAAGTA
>CASEVT010000069.1 GCA_949291445.1 uncultured bacterium
ACTATATATATTCCCAGTTTTTTACTTTTCTAACATCATCCATTCAATATAATTTTTATTTTTACATTACTTCGCATTTACGAAGTTCAGGCACAAAGTTTATTACATTAAAGTTCGCTATATCATTTACTTTCAGACCATAATCAGGTATAATTAAATATAAATATCTTTTATACTTAAAATGGAGAAAACGCTTGTGATTCAAAATGTTTGCATATTCGCGTCTTCCTGTAACTTTTTAGAACAATCATATTATGATGCGGCTGAAGAATTGGGAAAACTTATTGCACAAGAGAATATGAATATGGTCTACGGTGGAAGCTGTCTGGGCTTAATGTGGGCTTGCGCTAAACAGGTTAGGGAACATGGTAAAAGACTTATCGGAATTATGCCTGAAAAACTTAAAGAAATGGACGTCTTTTCTGAATATTGCGATGAATTCTACGTTACTCCATGCATGAGAAGCAGAAAAGCAAAAATGGACGAATTGTCTGATGCACTTATTGCTTTACCGGGTGGGTTCGGCACCCTTGAAGAATTAAGCGAAATGATTGTACAAAAACAACTCGGCTACAATAAAAAAGCAATCGTCATTCTTAATACTAACGGGTTTTACGATGATTTGTTAGAGTTTTTTGAAAATATTATCAGACAAAAATTTGCCAATAAAAAGGCTCAAAACTTATACTTCATTGCAAAAACTCCACAAGAAGCGATACTTTATTTAAAAAATTATACTCCTGATGACTTAGCAATTAAAAAAGAGGACATTTATGCACGATAAAAAAATTATATTTATTTCAATTTACCTATTAATTACATTTTTTGTTTGGCAAACCCAAGCATTAACTACCACACTAAAAGGTCATATTACATATACCGTAGATTCTGCCAGAAACTTAACTTTTGATGGAATAAAAGAAGAAATTTCAGTTTGGTCTTTCAAAGCGCATTTGAAAGACCCCAACTATAAAGCAAATATGGATTATATTAAATATGGCGTTGCGCCTTACGGCTGGAAGGTAGAAGTTTTTCAAAAAGGCAAATTTAAATTAGGGTATGCTGTTACATATGATAGCAACGAGAAAGTTACTTATTACTACGCAAAATTCAATGGCTCATTAATAGCTATTGAGCATAATGACATTAAATCAAAATCCAAATACCCATACAGATGCTACAGATATGATACTAGTGGCAAGCTTATTGCAGCAGGGATACATATCAACAAAAATGAAGGCTTTCTATATGACAAGAATAAAAAGCTTATCACACACAGAATTGGAAACTACGGTTATGACGAAAAGGGCAAAAGACAATGGAAAGCAAAATTAGTTGATTTCTAGATTAAACCCTATTTTCACCCAACTTCAAAATCTTGAGTTTTAACGCAGTGTACAGCTTCAAACTGTCATCTATTAGTTGGTATTCGTAACTAGTAATTTGACTTTCGGCTCTTAGCGAAGATGAAGATTCACGTATAATAAAAGACACATTTGAACCTTGCATAATAACATCTAAAATAGTACGCTGTTTATCTGTTATCGGGGTCATGGCAATTGTTTTTCTTAAATATGTCTTATAATCAGTACATTCATCACTGCCTGAAGCAACTTTAAATATGAAATTTTGACCATCAGAATTTAATACCACCTCTTTAGGAGTAATCCGATGTTTCGAATTATGATAAGCAGTAAACTTTATATAGTACTGGATATTTTTTCCGTCTTTGTCCACTGTTATATAAGGCGTAACTGATGAATACAAAACAAATCGAGGATAATATGTATAAAGATTTTCGTACTTGTCATATGACACTACAAACTTTTTAGCCACATCGTCAAACTGCTTGTGCATTAAGATTAGTCCCATATAATCTTCCAATATTTTTTTCTCTTCGTCGGTAAGCTCTTCATTTTTTATCTTCTTACATAGATTCAAAGCTTTTTTGTATTTCTTAGCATTATAATAATCATGAACTGTAGACATGGCGCTTTCAAAAGAAAACTCTTTTGCACATACACTTAACTGGGAAAACAAAAATATACCTATTACAATAAAAAGCCCTATTCTCTTTAACATCACAACTCCTAAAAACTAACGACTAAAATTATATATCAAATATGCAATTTTGAAAAGAAGAAATTATAAAAAAATATAATACTACATACCGATTTTTTGTTCAAGCTTTAGAACATCTATAACCGTAAAAATCTTATCTAAATCCAAGAAAATCTTTTGATAACTGCGAAGAACATCTGCCGGTTTGAATAAATCAAACTCAAACCACTTGTCCTTTTTCTTTTTCTGCAATCCAAGATTCATAACACCGTTTTCAAAAGAACAAACAACGTCAAACTGGTTATTCGAACCAACAACCGAAACAAGCCGCTCCATAAAAGCTGTAGTTAACAAATATCTTGCCTCTATCTGGTCATCAGCATATACCTCAAATATGCTTTCAAAAACCGGATCCTCAAGCACTACCCTTGGCGGCAATGAAATGCCCTCAAGTTTGTTCATTAGCCCTTTTTCTTTTCTTATGACTACTCTGCCTTTAAATTCTTTATTAATACTACTTGTTACTAGTACACAATCAAAGACATTATGGCTAATTGCTCCTCTAAGTTGAATCGGACCCAATTTTATCGTTGACTTTGCATATTCGACATTTTTTATATGCAAACTACGAATTGCTATTTTTAGATCCTTATACACTCCTTTAAAATTATCGAACGAATCACATCGATTGAACTTCGGGAATAATAACAACGACTTGCATATTGCGCATCTGCATCACCGCTAAAATCATCATAACCGTACTTTATTCGTTCAACATTAATGTCAGATTTATTTTCTGCGCCGATAGAATAAGAATACTTATCAAGTCTATTTCTCATACGCAGCGATTTATTAACATAAAACTGCAAATCAGTGTAATCTCTGATTAACTCTAAAAACCACTTCCAAATCATTTGTAAAATACTAGCACTATCAAACACAAAATTGCCCCAAAAAGACAACATTTTGGGTAATACCATTTTTTTTACATTTAGAGAATATACTATTTTTAGGTAATTTAAGACAGTAAAAGTTATAACAACGGACATGGCTACAACTGCCCAAAATCCAAAGCTTCTATGAAAAATATATATACAAGCTGAAATAACAACAGCTAGTGCAATAACGAAATAATATGTAAAAAGATAACCTTTACGGAGCGACTCAGCCTTCTTTAATATCGGCACTACATTTGCCTTAAAAAATGCTGAAAACTGTGGTGTTTTCAATGCCTGTGCAAAATCAACGTTATTCTTTAAATTTTCCATACCACCACTCATTCAATCTCAGAATCTACAAATATTGACCGGCAGAGACAGCTTCTCTGCTTGCCGCATCAGTTTCAAAATAGCTAAAACCAAGCGTCTCTACGGCTAAGAATGCAAACAATGAGCCGGGAAAGATTTGTGTCGAATTCTTTAGCTGAGTCAATGCTGAATTATAAAATCTTCTCGCCGCAGCAATATGTTCCTCAACCTCGTTATATGTCGTCATTGCTTGCACCATCGTCGAATCCGATTTTAATTCAGGATAATTCTCCACATTCACAAGCAACTGACTCATTAAATTATCCAATTTTGCTTCAGCAGCAAATTTTTCCTTCGTACCGGAATTTGCAATCATTGCCCGAGATCTCAATTCCGTAATATTTTCAAAAATCTCCTTCTCATGCTCCATAAATCTTTTTGCAATCGTCAGAATATTAGGCACAAGATCGTGTCTTTTTTTCAATTGAACGTCAATACCTGATAATGCCTCAAGAACGCTGTTTTTACAGCGAATAACGGTTACATAACAAGAATACAGGATACACAACACAGCCAAAATAACCACAGTCACAACTACTGCTACAATAATTTCTACCATGCTCATCAACTAAAACTCCATCTCAATAAATTATATGCAGTATTGTATGCCACTTTAGCGTATATGTCAAAAATTAACGGACTGAAATTAATTTATTTCCCTGCAATTTGTTTAATTTTAGAAGCATAAAACGCCTTAGTCTGCTCATCCTTTGCTGTAGCAATTAACTGTTGATAAACTTCAGTTAAAATTCCAAAAACACATCCGGCATAAACATTTACATTGTAATTAACAACAATGTCATGAGCCTGATTGGCACAGAAAAGTGCTTTTTCATACTCATGTTGCGCAAGTAAAATCTCTGCTGATAACTCCTTGAACAGCATCGTAAAGAGCTCGGAGATATTTTCATCTTTTTCCATATTTAAAATAGCGTTATTCAATACGCCCAACGCCATATCAAAATTCGCTTCGTCTTTTTCTACGCACGCTATCAAATACCAGCTTAAGTAAGTAATATTTTTAATTCCTTTCGATGAGGCAAGATCCAGAACATTGAAATATATTTGCTTGGACTTTTTGGGATTTCCCATCTTTTGATAAGCAAAACCTATCATCATATCGCAAAAATACTCGATTTGATAAAGGTTTACAGAACTTGCAACAAGCTTTGTCTGGTAAATATAATTGCCAAGACCATTCCAATCTCCATTCTTAAACGCAACCATTGCCTGTAATGTCGGATATAGAATTTGTGAATACTTATCGTTTATGAAATCAGCATTTTCAAATGAACGCAATTCCGTCTCTATATTTTCATTACGCAAAAATTTAGCCAGCAAAAGCATCAACTTGAAGCAACAATATTCCGGAATAAAACTTTGCAGCTTTTCTATGTAATTTACTGTATCTGCTCTTAACTGCAATATTCTGGATATAGAAATGAAGAATTGTGCATCAATTATCGCTTCTCTAAATTGTTTCTTCGAAAATCCTGGCGGTAGTATTGTATTGACTATATTGTTCAAATCTATATACTTGAATAACTCATCGCCAAGCTCTATACATTCGTTTAATCGACCGAGATTATAATAAATTTCTAACGTAACCAAGTTAATTAAGAAATAATTTAAGTTAAACTTTGGATCGGCAGGATTGAAAGAGCTTCTTGGTGTTCTGGAGATTATTTTGCCTACATACTCGAGTGCATTGACATAATTTCCGCTCATCAGACAGCTTTGCACCAACTTGTTTGCAACAGTCTTAATCTTATTATCATCATTTGTCGCCTCAAGATTTTCAAGCAACAACTCAAGAAAATTAAGTATTTTATCCGGATAATATTTGTATAACAAGGAACTCATCTCCTCGTATACTTCCAACTTAATCTGATCTACTGTCTTATCAGTATCTTCATCAATTATATTATTAACTAAAGACAAAAATTTATTAGTCGTATTTAAATAAGCAGAAAAATCACCAATTTTGCTTGACAGTTCGGCCAGAGAACGCCAGAGTGAAAATGCTTCTTTTTTATTTGAAGAATATTCATAAATCTCTGCCTTAATTCTGGACGGCAGCGACAGGTTATTCAAAATTTTATCAATAATAATCTGACAAACCTCTTGCATCTCCTCTTTTTCAAGCAGACTTAACAAATTTTTTCTAAACAATCCATAATATCTTGAGACAACAACACGATCATTGACAATCTGTATAAGTCCCGTTGATTCCAAATACTTGAGATTTTTGACAAAATCATCATAATCGAGCTGCTGCAAAACTGTGTATGGAACCTTTTCACCAAGTAATAACGCAGAAATATACAGCCTATACGCAGCCGGTCTTGTTGCAAATGTCTGAATACGTTTTTTTACAAGCTCATTTATATCCTTTGGAATAACAATCATTCTATCTTTTTCAACAATGTATTTTTCACCTGAAATAGTCAATATTTCATTGTTGAGAAGATATCCCAGTGCTTGTGTCAAATAGAAATAAGAACCCTTTGTATTCTCGAGTATTTTTTCAAAATAAAATGAATTCTCAATATCCTTCAAAACATTACTATTAGCCGCAACAATACTCTTATTCGATGACAAACGAACCTCTATATCAAAGAAATTCTTCGATGTCATCAATTTGTAGATCTTTCTGTGCAAAGCAAAATGTTCGTCACTGGCAAAAATAAACGATACATTACCAAGATTTCGATTTTCAATTAAATATTTCAAAATTTCCAACGAACTTTCATCAATATTATGAAAATCATCAACAACAAAAATTACTCTCTGAGTAATACCGGCAAAAAAGTTCACAAATGACTCAAAATAGCTAAAATGCAAATCCTCAGGATGAATCCCGCTATTTACCGATAACAAAAATAAATTTCTTAAACATTGATCAGCAGATATTCTGTCGACCAAAGTAGGATTTTGTAAAAAGTCAAACTCTGTAATATCCTTGTAAGTCAACATCAAATGTTTGAAGAACCCAAAAGGCTCATATTTTGCCTCCATTGGACAAGTAAAACGATAAACTGACTGTGTCTGAAAACGTTCTTGCATACTTTCAACGGATATATTCCACAATCTTCCCGTCTTATCAGAACTTTTTACGCATATAATAGGATTTTTAACGTCAGAATTGATTATTCGAGTCATCTCATCCAACAATGAATCATACTTAACCTTTATGAATGAACAGTTTAAACTTGAGAAATTAATCAAATTACGATTATCAGTCTCCTCTTCAGGTTCAAATGCAATATTTTTAGGCAATTTTACTGCATAAGCTTCTTCTTTTTTCTCATCCTCGAGTTTTATAATGCTTGATAATATCAATTCAAAGAACATAACCATCTGGTTTTTAACATAAACCGCACTTAAGGATTGGTAAGGATATTTGCTTTTTGTTGTTTGATAAATGAAAGAATCAACAACGACCTGAACATTATTAAACAGGTGTGAAGATTTTTTTGAAGAATACATCAGGTTTACATTGAAACCAGAGCGGTATTCATTGGGTTTCAAATAGACATCCCTCTTTTGGATCGCCATTTTGATCTTTATTGCAACACCCTTAGAATCAAATAATTTCTGGTTAATTTCAGTTACGGATTGAGCAATATAAATGGCAAAATCAACCGCAGAACTGCAAGATTCAAGAAAACTATAGTCCTTACAAAAACGGATTATATAAGTATTCTCCAGCATCTGTACACGCAATTTCTTTTCAGATGCCAGTTTCTTAACCATATTGTAAAAATTTTTTCGAAACTGCAATGCCAACTTGTCACTATTGAAGGCATTTTTTATATCCTCAATATTTTCGACCTCAATAGTTAAAACCGCAAATTCTTCAATAACCGATTCACGAAGCCCAATACTCGCATTTATATTCAAGCCGCAAGTCGGACAAATTTCCAATGCAGTTGAATTTAATCGACCACATTTAAAACACTTATTTAAAATAACGGAACCGCAATTTTCGCATACACTGTTTTTGGTAATATAATTACAAACAGGGCACTTCAGCCTCAAAACTTTCTTACATTTGGGACAAAATAAATCTTTATCGCCGACTTCTGTATTACACTTCGGACATTTCATTTATGGCACCATATATTCTTAACACCCACACATCCGGGCTCATTACATTATACTAGCATAACATTTTGACATGCTCATCTTTTCAGGGTATTTTAAATGTGGTAGCAGAGAGGCTTAAGTCCCAAAGCAAATACACACTCGTTATGGATGTTGAAGATTAAATGAAAAGATATTGTATTGTAGGTAAAGACGCAGATTCACAAGGGTTAATGGCTATATTCAGCATAATAACCGCCGGTATAATTGAAGCAGTAAAAGAAGGATATACACCAATTGTTGACATGCAACATTTCAACAATATGTACTTTAAAGACAATCGTGTGTATAAAGACAATATTTGGGAGTATTTTTTCGGACAACCTGCAGGTGTGAGCCTGAATGATATAAAAGATGAAGACGAAGTTGTTATCAAAAAAGCAACTGCTAACAGTCCGTACTATTTCACGAGCTATTTTGTACCTAAAACACTCGATGACAAATCCAGACACTGCGAATACACAGATGAAGTACTAAAATATTTTAAACCTTGTAAAGAGATGCAAGCGTATTTGGATGAAGAATATAAGAAAATCATAGGTGATGAAAAAGATATCCTTGGAATATTATGCAGAGGCAGCGACTATATCTCACACCGACCCCATATGCACCCAATCATGCCGGAACCTGAGAAGGTAATAGAAAAGGCAAAAGAATTATTTGAAAAATTCCATTACAAGAAAATATGGCTTGCCACTGAAGACTGTAGAATTTGGGAAATGTTTAAAAACGAATTTCAAGACAAAATTATAGATTTTGACCAGCAAAGATTTACAATAACAAGGAAGAATGAATTACTAGACACTCATATAAAAAAGCACAAAGATATAAAGAATTTTGGTTATGAACTCGGCAGAAAATATCTACTAAGCATGTATATACTTTCAAAATGCAAATATATAATAGGCACCAGACCTGCAGGTATCGTCGCGGTGTATTTGTTTTCAAAACTTTTTAAAAACCAATCATATGTTTATATTTATGATTTAGGTTTTTATGGAACTAAATATCTTGTAGAATACAAAAACATCTATGAACGAATATTCTCAGT
>CASEVT010000070.1 GCA_949291445.1 uncultured bacterium
AATCCACGCTCTATTCCAGGGCCTCTGTATGAGTTTATGGAACTTCTGTTTGCTTTGTCAAAAGATGATTTGAATATGTAATTTATATCAAGCTTCTCTGTGAGTCTTCTTAAGTAGTCTGCGGTTTTAAAAAGTATGTCTTTGCTTTCTATAGCACAAGGTCCCGCCATTATCGTAAGTTTCTTTGACCCTATTTCAAAACCGTTTAGTTTTATTTTTTTAATCTGTGCCATCTGTTTTCCTCGTAATTTTTTGACATTCACATTTTATAAATGTAAAATAATTATATCATTAAAATTATTAAATTAGAGATGGAAGTTAACGAAAAAAGGAGAGTACGATGTTAATAGAAGAGTTGCTAGAAGATGCAGTGGCGCAAGGTGCCAGTGATATCCATATTTCTTCCGATTTGCCTCCTGTTTTTCGTATCGACGGTAAATTGGTCAGAACTAACAGTGAACCGTTGACTTCTGACAACGTTGAAACTTTAGTCTTTCCGATCATGAATAACGAGCAAAGACGAAAACTTGAACAAGATTGGGAATTGGACTTGAGCTACGGTATTGCCGGTGTCGGTCGTTTTAGGGTTAACATTTACAAAAATAAAGGTACCTATGCTGCTGCGTTCAGAACTATTAATACAGAGGTTCCATCCTTTGAGTCCCTTGGGCTTCCGCCTATTGTCAGAAAAATTACTGAAAAACCAAGAGGTTTGATTCTGGTTACAGGTCCTACCGGTTCCGGTAAGTCTACTACCTTGGCTTCTATGATTGATCATATTAATTCAACAAGAAATGAACACATTTTGACTATTGAAGATCCGATTGAGTTTATTCACCAGTCTAAAAAAAGTATTGTTCACCAGCGTGAACTCGGACAGGATACCCGCTCTTTTGCTAACGCTTTGAAGTCTGCTTTGCGTGAGGACCCTGATATTATTCTGGTAGGTGAGCTTCGTGACCTTGAAACTATTGCGCTTGCTATTACGGCAGCTGAAACAGGTCACTTGGTTATGGGTACTTTGCACACGTCTTCTGCCAGCCAGACTATTGACCGTATTATCGACGTGTTTCCTGAAATTCAACAGCAACAAATCCGTATACAGCTTTCTAACTCTTTGTGCGCTGTATTTTCTCAAACTCTTCTTCCTAAACTTGATGAAAATGGTGAGAAAAAAGGTCGGGTTATGGCTCAGGAGATTATGATTGTGACAAGTGCTGTTGGGAACCTTGTTCGTGAAGGTAAGACTACTCAAATGTATTCCGCTATTCAAACCGGTGCACAACACGGTATGCAAACTCTTGAGACTGCACTTGCTAACCTTTATAAGCAAAGACTTGTTACTGCAGAGGATGCTCTTTCAAAATCCAGCCGCCCTGAGGAGTTAAGAAGATTGATTAATCTTGCATAGGCCAAGTTTAGCTAGGTCTGATACTATTCAATATATAATTTTTTATCGTTGAGCAGTTTTTCGATGTCGAGCAGGTTGTAGACTCTATTTTCGTGGTATATTTCTGCTTTGATGTACATATCTTCAAGTTTTATGTCGTTTTTGTTGTGGATTTGATCTTTTGATACACTCACCGCATCAAGTATGTCGTCAACAAGCAGTGCAAGGCGCAAATCTTTTGCTTCAAGTACTATTAATTTTTCGTCCTTGATTTCGTTGTGCTCACTGAATTTAATAAATTCTTTCAAGCTTACTACTGTATAAAAATCACCTTTGAGATTTATAATCCCTTTTATATACTCCGGTGTGTAGGGGATTTTTGTAATTGTGTAATTCTTTATGTTGATCAATTCTTTTACGTAGTTTGAGTCGATACAGTAGGTGTGCGTATTCACCTTAAATATTATGTACTGGTCTTTGCTAAAAAAATCCGTATCAAGGTTAAAATTTATTTTTGAAGCAATATCCGTTGCCCTTTTTGCAAGTTTTGCCGAGGAAATTTCATCGGTTGGAAAAAGCTTCGGGTAGTCTATTAAACTTTCGTTGCCCTTTGATTGCTTTAGGGCGTTTTCAAGCGATATCGGGTTTAGTATGTTAATAATCTTATCATTATAGTGATAGAAAGATTTTATCAGACTTTTATTTAAATCATAGGATGTGGGCTGAATGTTTCCCGGATTTGCGCTGAAAAAATCCGAGACTTTATCTGCGATAATAGCTATTAGTGATTCTTCTCCTTTTATTATTATAACTTGATTAGACGGTTCATAAGTTTTTATTGGGAGGTTTAGTATTTTTCTTATGTCAATAACATTAATGAGTATGCT
>CASEVT010000071.1 GCA_949291445.1 uncultured bacterium
GAAGATAATGTCGGGGTCGTAATACTTGGTGAATATACCCAGATAAAAGAAGGTATGACTGTAAAGACAACGGGTAGGATTGCTTCTGTGCCCGTTGGTGACGGCTTAATCGGAAGAATAATAAGCCCTACAGGACGTCCTGTTGACGGAAAAGGTGATATACATTATGAAAAGACTCGTCCTGTAGAAAGGGTTGCTCCCGGGATTGTTACAAGAAAATCTGTTCATGAACCTTTGCAAACCGGTTTGACGGCTATAGATGCACTGACGCCTATAGGTCGCGGTCAAAGAGAGCTTATCATCGGTGACAGACAAACCGGAAAGACTGCAATTGCTATTGACACGATAATCAATCAAAAAGGTCAGGATGTAATATGCATTTATGTAGCAATTGGTCAGAAAACTTCTACCGTTGCTCAATTAGCGAAGAAGCTTGAAGAGTTTGGTGCTATGGAGTATTCGATAATTGTTTCTGCAACTGCTGATGAATCGGCACCATTGCAATACATAGCTCCGTTTGCCGGAATGGCTATCGCCGAGGAGTTTATGGAGCAAGGAAAAGCTGTTCTGATTGTGTTTGATGACTTAACAAAACAAGCTCAGGCATATCGTGCAATGAGTTTGCTTTTGAGAAGACCGCCGGGACGTGAAGCTTACCCCGGTGATGTATTCTATTTACATTCAAGATTGTTGGAGCGTGCTTGTAAATTAAATGATAAATTAGGTGGCGGAAGTATTACAGCGTTGCCAATAATCGAAACACAAGCGGGTGACGTTTCAGCTTATATTCCGACAAACGTTATTTCAATTACAGACGGTCAAATATTTCTTGAAACAGGCTTGTTTAATTCAGGTATAAGACCGGCTATTAACGCTGGTATTTCGGTTTCACGTGTTGGTGGTGCCGCTCAAACTAAGGCAATTAAACAGGTTGCAGGTAAATTGAGATTGGATTTGGCTCAATTTAGAGAATTGGAAGCATTTGCTCAATTTGCGAGCGATCTAGATAAAGCTACTCAAGATCAACTTTTAAGAGGACAAAAGTTGACCGAAGTCTTGAAACAACCTCAATATTCTCCTTTGAGTGTTGCTGAACAGGTTAGTATTTTGTTCGCTGCAAACGAGGGACTGTTAGATGATATACCGAATAACAAGATTGCGGGATTTAAGAAAGAATGGTTTAGCTATTTTAAATCTAATCTTATTGAGTTGGAAGGTCGATTGAATTCAGGTGCAGCATTGTCTGATGAGGACAAGAAGCTGTTGAAGGATAATCTGATGACCTTCAAAACCTCGGTTTATTCAGCGTAATTGAAGGATGAAAGATGCCTAATTTATTAGATATAAAAGATAGAATATCAAGTATTAAAAATACTCAAAAGATCACCAGAGCAATGAAAATGGTTGCTGCTGCCAAGGTTAAAAAATCCGAAAGTCGAGTAAAGGCAGCGCGGCCATTTGCGAAGGCGTTGGCTAGTGCATTCAGTCGAGCATTAGCTTCTTCTGATGGTGATTATTCGAGTGCCGGTTTGAAAATAGAAAGAGCTATTGATAATTATCCGGAGTTGCTTAAAGCCAGATATATTAAAACTGTCGGACTTTTGGTTGTTACTTCGAATAAGGGATTGGCAGGTGCTTATAATGCTAACGTTATTAGATATACGTTAAAAAAAATTGAGGCATTAACAGAGCAAGGCATCGATGTAAAGTTGTTTGTTGTTGGTCAAAAGGGTTTTTCATCACTGAAAAGAAAGTCTCAGAGCAATGGTTTTGAAATATTGAAGAAATATACAAAAATTTCTCAAGATCCTAATGCATCAAATGCTATTGTCATTGCTGAGGATATGGCAGCTGCTTATGTCTCCGGTGTAATAGATAGTATGGAAATAATTACGACGAGATTTAAAAATATGGTCTCATATAAAGTCGATGATTGGCAAATACTTCCTGTAGAAAAGATTGAACATGATGAAAGTGAACTGCATCAGATCGATCCGTTGATGGAGTTTGAGCCGGATATGAATCATATTCTCCAAAAACTTGTCCCGATGTATATTTCTAATATAATTTATCAGGCGTTGCTTGAGGCAGTGGCAAGTGAGTTGGCTGCTCGAATGACCGCGATGTCTTCTGCTACAACAAATGCGGATGAAATGATACGTACGTTAACAATTGATTATAACAAAGCTCGTCAGTATGCTATTACTCAAGAAATTTTGGAAGTGGTTTCAGGTGCAGATGCTATTCAGAAATAACCTGTTTTCAAATTGATTTGATGATGTTATTCTGTTGTTATGATTAATATTTTGAAAGGGTAAAAAGTGGGATATAAGATTTTAAATAAAAAAGAAGTTTGTGCAAATCAATATGAGTTGACGATAGATGCACCGTTTGTCACGAAGAATGCTCAGGCAGGTCAATTTATAATTTTAAGAGTTGATGAAAATGGAGAAAGAGTACCTTTGACTATTGCTGATTACAATAGAGAAAAGGGTGAGTTGACGATTGTATTTATGGCAGTCGGGTATTCAACAAAGAAGCTTGCACAGCTAAATGTGGGTGATGAAATAGCGGATGTTGTCGGACCTTTGGGGCAACCCACTCATATTAAAAACTATGGAACGGTAGTTTGTTTGGCCGGAGGTTACGGTGCGGCTCCTTGTTATTTAATAGCCAAAGCTTTTAAGGATGCCGGTAATAAGGTTTATATGATTATGGGAGCCAGGAATAAGGATTTGATTTTCTGGGAAGATAAAATGAAAAATGCTTGCAGTGAATTGTATATAACCACTGATGACGGTTCCAAGGGTACTAAAGGGTTTGTTACCGGTGTGATGGAAGATATTATGAAAAGAGAAAAAGTTGATTATGCCATTGCAGTCGGTCCAATGCCAATGATGCGTGCAGTCGCCGAACTTACACGCGGTAAGGGTATTAAAACAGAGGCAAGTATGAATCCGATTATGGTTGACGGAACAGGAATGTGTGGCGCTTGTAGATTGACTGTCGGCGGTAAAGTCAAGTTTGCCTGCGTTGATGGTCCGGATTTTGATGCGCATCAAATTGATTTTGATGAAGTGATTAATCGTACAAAGATTTACAAAGAAATTGAAAAACGCGAAGATAGTTGCAATTTATATAAGCAAGCGGATGCGCTTGTAAAAACAGGAGAATAAGATTATGCCATTTATACCGGTTTGCCCTTTAATGAGTGCGGGAAAAGATATTGAAATTGTATGTGCCCAAGATAAATGTGCTTGGTATATAAAAAATTATAAAACCTGTTCAATCTATTTGATGGCACACAATGCGGCTTTGGATATCAAGCAGAAACAGTCTGCTAAAGCTGCTGTAAAAAAATAGCTTATTTTATCATATCGTTAATCGTTTTTATGTCATTTTCGTCTAGCGATTTTTTTGCCAGAATAGTTGTCAGTGTCGTGTAATTTTCTTCTGTTAAGATGTCAACTTTTTTGTCGTCGGCTGCTTCATTGTATTGTTTTAGAAGATTACTTATTTTCTTTGCTGTAATCAGTGGCAATTTGTTCTTTTCATCGGTGCTGTTTTGAATAAGCTCTTCATTCACCAGTGGTGCTTCATTAATTTTTTGCAAGATCATGGTGTCATCTTCTGAAAATCGTTTGTTATTATTTTTTGCATTTTCCATTGCTGTTTCAAATTTTTGCAAGTTATCCGGTGTTATAGTGTCCGGATTCTCCTTAAATGTGTTGTAAATTGTTTCAACTTTTTCATAATTTTTTTCGATCGTGGCTTGCATAGTTTTTTGTTCCAATGCTGCAAGATTGGAGTTTGTCTGTTCCATATACTGGTTGACAGTGTTCATAATAGTACCAAAATCAAACCCGCCTCCTGCTGTAATCGGAGTCATAGTATTATAGCCCATAGAACCGAGCATATTAGTTACACCCATATTGAAAGAGCCCGGCATCATCGAGTTTATACCGACTTTCAGGTCGTTGAAACCAACGCCGCCATAGGTATTTCTTGACCAGGCATCTTGTCCGAAACCTAAGCCCCAAAATCCCATGAAACTGCTAAGTACACCTGAAAATATGCTGGTAACACCGTTAAAAATGCCGCCTAATGTGCCCCAAAAACCTTTTGATTGCTTTTGTTGCTCAGGTTTTACTTCCTGTGTACCGTTGACTGTATTGGCAATTCGTATCATGTCTTTTTGAGAGATAGCGTTGCCCGAGATAACTTGTGCAAGATCTCCGTCATCAAGTCTTCCGTTGCCGTTTGAATCGGTTATCTCTGTCTTATTTGAACCTTGTATTATTGTCCAGCCGTTGCTGGTTGGTTTTACGTCAATAGTCATCTCTCATCCTTTTTTTATATGTATATATATAAAGGATATAAAAGATCAATAATTGCTATTTTAATTAACAATGCTTAATAAAAGTTAATATTAAATATTTATTCAAAAAAAATAATAACATTTTTTTTGAGCTATAATTTCAGTGTAAGATAGGATTGGGAAGGTGAAAAATGCTTTTAGGTGTTAATATAGATCATGTTGCAACGTTACGAAATGCCAGAGGTGACAAGGATCCTAACGTTAGTGCAGCTGCAATTATCTGTGAAATGGCGGGAGCGGATGGGATTACGACACATCTTAGAGAGGATAGACGTCATATTAAAGATTCTGATGTGTATGAATTAAAAAAGATTTTAAAAACACGTTTGAATCTCGAGATGGCTGTTACTGAAGAGATGCAAAAAATTGCTCTTGAGTTGTTGCCTGAAAATTGCTGTCTTGTGCCCGAAAAAAGAGCAGAATTGACAACTGAAGGCGGGCTGGATGTGTGTGCTCAGATTGAGAAAATAACAAAATTTGTTCAGCCGTTAAATAAAGCGGGTATCATTGTGAGTTTGTTTATTGATCCGGATCTGAAACAGATAGATGCAGCAAAAAAAACCGGTGCAGCTTTTATTGAATTACATACAGGTAGTTTCTCAGAAGCTTTCGGTACTGTTGATGAACAGGTTGAGTTCGATAAACTTAAAAATGCGGCTCGGTATGCACAATCTATTGGACTAAAAGTAAATGCGGGACACGGTTTAACCTATGAGAATGTTCATAGAATGAAAGAGATACCTGAGCTGGTTGAATTGAATATCGGGCATAATATAGTTGCAAAAGCTTTGTTTGTCGGACTTGAGAATGCTGTTCGTCAGATGAAGGATTTGATTAAGTAATTTAAAAAATTTAATATGTGCTTGATTTTCAAGAATTTTCAATATATTCTAAAAGAATCAATGGACTATTGAAAGGAAACACTATGGCTAAACATTGTGAAGTATGCGGCAAAACAGCTATCAAAGCGGCTAAAATTTCTTTTTCACATAAACAAAATGTGCACAGACAAGAACCTAATTTGCAAACCGTAAAGGTTAACCAAAACGGGACTGTAAAAAGAATAAGCGTTTGCACTTCTTGTATACGCGCCGGAAAGGTACAAAGAGCTGTTTAAAAAAGAGAAGAAATTCTCTTTTTTTTTGTTTAATTTTGTTTTGCCTGATGTAGTATGAGTCCGTAGATGATGCTGTCTATTATTGCCATATAAGAGGCTTCTATTATGTTTTGGCTAACGCCGACAGTATCCCATTTATTAAATCCGTCAGTCGTTTCGATATTTACCCTTACGTGTGCCGCTGTGCCTTCTGTACTGTCTAAAATTCTTACTTTAAAGTCGTTAAGTTTGTACAGATCCACTTGCGGATAAATATTTCGCAATGCTTTTCTGAACGCCTGATCAAGCGCATTAACCGGACCGTCTCCTTCTGCTACAGTGTGAACAACGTTGTCACCTATTTTTAATTTAACGGAAGCTTCTGTATTAATTTTCTTTAGACCAGCGAAAGTGTCGCCGATTATGCGGTATCCCAGCAGTTCAAAATATTCTTTTTTTGTCCCCAAAATATCCATGATTAAAAGCTCAAAAGAGGCTTCTGCACCTTCAAATGCAAACCCTTTCCATTCTAATTTTTTGATTCTTTCAATGATTTTGGGGATTTGAGAATCATCAATATCCTTTACCAGTCTGAGATGTTCAATTTTTTCTTTTATAGAAGCAGAGCCGGCTTGATCGCTGATGAGAATTTTTCTTGAATTTCCTATTAGTTCCGGTGCAATATGTTCATAAGTTTCAGAATTTTTGGCAACGCCGCTGGCGTGAACGCCTGCCTTATGGGCAAAAGCGCTACTGCCGACAAATGGCATGTTTGCTGCTGCACTTATATTGGCAATTTCGGCGATTGAATTTGCTACATAAACAAGTTTTTTTATGTTTGCACCAATGAGCGAATAATTCTTTTTTATCTGTAAGTTTGGAACTATTGAACATAAGTTTGCATTTCCGCAACGCTCGCCGTATCCGTTAATCGTTCCTTGGACCTGAATTGCGCCGGCATCAACAGCAGCTATCGAGTTTGCAACAGCCATATCTCCGTCGTTGTGAGCATGTATTCCCAGTTTTGCTTGTGGAATTAATTTTTGTACTTCGCTGGTAATTTTGTATATTTCCGTATTAATGCAGCCGCCGTTCGTATCACAGAGAATTATTCTTTCAGCTCCAGCATTGTACGCTGCTTTTAAGGCTTCAATGGCATAGTCAGGTGCCCTTTTGTAACCGTCAAAAAAGTGTTCTGCGTCAAAAAATACTCGCTTCCCTTTACTTTTTATAAAAGCAACACTTTCCGCTATCATTTTAAGATTTTCGTCCAGGGTCGTCCTTAGAGCTTCTGTGACATGAAAATCCCAAGTTTTTCCAAAAAGAGTAATTATCTCTGTATTAGCTTCAAGAAGCATATTTAATACTTTGTCTTCGGCTGCTGTGATGTTTGGCTTTCTGGTACAACCAAAAGCAGTAATTTGAGAATGCTTTAATGCCGGTAAAGTTTTAAACAATTCAACATCAACCGGATTAGCACCGGGCCAACCGGCTTCAATGAAGTCCACGCCCAGATTGTCGAGAAGTTTGATTATTTTAATCTTGTCTGAACAAGAAAAATTAACCCCCTCAGACTGTGCACCGTCACGGAGCGTTGTGTCGTAGACTTCAATAGCCGATGTCTTTTTAGTTTTTGTCTCTGTTGATGATTCTGCTATCTGCATTGTTCCAAGTAAATTTAGAGCGGAGTTCTTTTCCTACTCTTTCGATTTCGTGTTCTTCGCCTTCTTTTTCAAGCTGTTTGAATTTTTTCATTCCGGAATTGTATTCAGCCATCCATTCATTGGCAAAAGTTCCGTCTTGTATCTCTTTTAATACCTTTTTCATTTCAGCTTTAACCGCCGGAGTAATGATTCTGGGTCCGATAGTCATATCGCCCCATTCAGCGGTATTAGATATTGAATATCTCATATCGGAGATCCCGCCTTGGTTAACCAGATCAACAATGAGCTTCATTTCGTGCAAACATTCAAAGTATGCCATATAAGGCGAATATCCGCCTTCAACAAGAGTTTCAAAACCTGCTTTCAAAAGAGCAGACAATCCTCCGCAAAGAACTGCTTGTTCTCCAAAAAGATCAGTTTCTGTTTCTTCTTTGAAATTTGTTTCATAAATGCCCGAGCGCCCTGCACCTATACAAGCAGCATATGCCAGTGCAACTTCTTTTGAGTCATGTGAGGGGTCTTGATAGACCGCAATTAATGAAGGTACACCTTTTCCGAGTTTGTATTCGCTTCTTACTGTATGTCCGGGACCTTTGGGGGCAACCATGAGTACATTCACATCTGCAGGCGGAACAATTCTTTTGTAGTGGATATTAAATCCGTGTGCAAACATCAGGTATTGTCCGGGTCTTAAATATGGTTTAATTTGTGTTTCATATACTTTGGATTGAACTTCATCAGGGATAAGTATTTGTATCAGGTCTGCCCATTTAACGGCATCTTCAATACTCATAACTTTTAACCCTTCTTGTTCGGCTTTTTTTGCTGAAGGACCATCAGGTCTTAGACCTACGACGACGTTTACGCCGCTGTCTTTTAAGTTGGTTGATTGTCCGTATCCTTGTGAGCCGTAACCGATTACAGCAACTTTTTTGTTGAGTATATAACTTCTGTCTATATCCTTATCCATGTAAACTTTTAACTCGTGTGTTGTCGTCATAATTCTCTCCTTCTTACTTTGATGTCATTAATTCTAACATTTTTTTTTATTTTCTGGTAGCATTTTTACATTAAATGTGAATTTAATCAAAAAATTATTGTATAATGAGGAAGTATTTAGCTTACTGTTTAGTATCATAATACTGTAGTTATTGTAATTATTGTAATTGGAACAGAACATGCGTATATTGATAACCGGTTCGGGTGCGAAGGAATATACCCTTGCCAAGAAAATGAAAGAATGTGAAAATGTAGATTTAGTATTTGTTGCGCCCGGCAGTGACGCTATTTCTGAGTTTGCAAATTGTGTTGATATTGATGCTGGTGATATCGATGATTTGTTAGAGTTTGCTAGAGCTAATGAAATTAATATGACCATTGCCTGTTCTGAAAAATCCATATTAAACGGGATTGCGGACAGGTTCAATGAGGCCGGATTGATGGTTTTTGCACCTTCAGTTGAGGCGGCACGGGTTTGTTTGAGTAAATCTGCTGCAAAAAAGTTTATGTACAAAACTAAAATTCCTACTCCTAAATTTGGTGTTTTTGATCGGGAAAACATGGCTATTGAATATGCCCGTAAGTCGGCAATGCCTCTTGTTGTTAAGTATGACAACCATATGCATGGTGTCAATGCTGTGGTTTGCGATTCATTTAATGAGGCTAAAAGAGCTATTGAACAAGCATTCGGAGATTTTCAAAAAAAAATTGTCATAGAGGATTATATCGATGGCAAGGAGTTTTCTTATTACATAATTACGGACGGGTTTAATGCGTTGCCGTTAAATTCCGTTGTTCCGTACAAGTACTCTCTGAACGGAGATGGCGGCGCTATAAATTCCGGTGTCGGCGCGTATGCTCCTTTTTATATGCTTGATAATTCGCTTGAACGCAGAATTTTTAAAGATGTTATATATCCTGCTCTTGATGAACTTGCGAAAAATGGGAATTCCTATGTTGGGATATTAGGGGTTGATATGATTTTGGGCAGAGACGGGGAAATAAATGTTCTTGAGTTTAATTCTTTTTTGCAAGAACCGGATGCTCAATGCGTTCTGAACCTGTTGGATGAGAATATTTTTTATCTAATGCGATCGGCGATCATCGGAACGCTTGTAGATTTGTACCCTGATGTGAAAACTATTCCCCAATATGCTGCGTCAGTCGTTTTAAATGCCGGAAATTACCCTGTCTCTTTAAGAGGAGGTGCGGTTATTTATGGACTTGAGGAGCTTGATGACGAGATTGATGTTGCGCAGTTTAAGACGATTGGACTTTCTGACGGAACATACAAAACTATAGGTGGGCGAACTCTTGTTTTAACTGCTGTCGGGGCAACATTGTCTTCTGCTGTTAATAAAGTCTATGAAAACGTTGAGCTTGTGAAATTTGAAGGAATGCGATATCGTACTGACATTGGCAATCATTTGGGCTTGGAGTAGTTGAATGAAAAAAATATTAAGAAGATGTGCCGGTTGCAATTGTCAAAAATCTCGTTCCGAGATGATTAAAATTACGGCGGAATCTTCAACCGGAAAAATTATTGTTTCTGGTGATAACCGCGTTTTCGGGCGTTCTGCATATGTCTGTTACGATAACAATTGTATTGAGCTAGCTTTCAAAAAAAATAGAATTTTTAAAATCTTAAAAACAAAACCTGATGACTCCCTTAAAAAATCAGTTAAAAACTGTACTTGTAAACATGGTTGTGCTACAAATATATTAGAAATGAATTTGGAGAAGTAAAAACTAATATGGCAGAATCGATAAGAGTATATGAGTTGGCTAAAGAACTTAATCTAACTAATAAAGAGTTGATAGAAAAATTGGATGAAAAACTTGGGTTAAAAGTAAAATCTCATTCAAGTGTTATTTCTGATATGCAAGCTAAACGTATTAAGGAGCTCTTGCAAGAACCAAAGGTTGAAACATCTAAGAAACCAAAGGCGTTTGTTGTAAAAAAAGCAAAACCTACTCCTTCAGCTGAAGAAACTAATGCTGATAAAAAAATGGAGTCATCATCCAAACAAAAAGAAACAAGTCCTTCTCCTGTAAAAGTTCAGACACGCATAGAAAAAGTTGCTCCGAAAATAATTACACCTTCTGTTGAAAAATATAAGAAAGATTTGTCTTTGGAACAACCTAAAAAAATTCAAGAGAAGGTTTTATCAAAAGATAGCAAGCAGGCTACCAGAGAGGAAAAACGCAAAAAAGAATCGGAATCTTCTAAAACTCCGTCACAGCCTTCTAATTCTGAACGGAAGCCTATACAACGTCATATAATTTCTCAAGATATATATGATATGAAAAATAGCTCAAAGAAAAAATCCGGAAAGAAAAAAGAAAAAATCTATAAGTCTAAAGAAGAGGAACAGGAAAGAATTAGTCTGGAAAAAGCTAGTGCTCAAAAGCACAGAAAAAGATCCCATGCCGAAGAGGTTCAAGAAACTGTTACAAAAGTTGTTATTAACCAACCCATAACCGTCGGTGAGTTGTCTGAAAAAATAAATAAGGCTTCTGCTGAAATTGTTAAGTTTTTGATGATGCAAGGTGTATTGGCTACAGTCAATGAAGTTATTGATGTACCTACTGCAAAAAAAGTTTGCGAAAGCTTTGAAATAGAAGTCCTTGAAGAAGATCTTGATGCATACATTGAAGAAGAAATACAAAAAGAGGAAAAAGCAAAAGCACTTGCGGATGTTGATGAAAAACTTTTGAAACGTCGAGCTCCAGTCGTTACAATAATGGGTCATGTTGACCACGGAAAGACTACGTTGTTAGATTCTATTAGGGCCTCAAAACATAAGATTGTCTCTACTGAAGTTGGTGGAATTACACAATCAATAGGTGCATATACTGTATTTTTAGGTGATAAGAAAATAGTATTTATAGATACTCCGGGTCACGAAGCTTTTACGGAGATGAGAGCGAGAGGTGCTCAATCTACTGATATTGCCATATTGGTAGTGGCAGCTGATGACGGTATTATGCCGCAAACTATTGAGGCTATAAATCATGCCAAAGCAGCAGAAGTACCTATAATTGTGGCAATTAATAAGGTTGATAAGCCGGATGCTGATCCTGACAGAATAATGCAGCAGTTGACGGAATATGGTCTAGTTGCAGAGGCTTGGGGTGGTGATACTGTGTGCGTAAAAGTCAGTGCCCTTCAAGGAACAGGTATTGATGAACTTTTGGAATATATCTTGTTGATTGCGGAAGTTCAAGATTTAAAGGCTAATCCAGACGCACTTGCAAGTGGTGTTGTTATCGAGGCAAATCTTGATAAGGGCAAGGGACCTGTTGCCACGCTGTTGATTCAAAACGGAACTTTAAAAACCGGTGATTGTGTGGTTGCGGGAACTGTTGGCGGTAAAGTGCGAGCTTTATTGTCAGATTCAGGTGAACGTGTTAAAAAAGCAGGTCCATCTACACCAGTTGAAATATTGGGATTGACAGAGGTTCCACAAGCTGGCGATACATTTGAAGCGATGCCTTCTGATAAGGCGATGAAGGCATTAGTTGCTGAACGCAAAGAGAAGGAAAGGACTAACAGGCTTGAGGCTATGGTTCCTGCTCATATTAGAAATGAGATTGTGGGTGAAAAAGAGGATGAAGTTCAACATTTGAACCTTATCATTAAGGCAAATACGCACGGTTCTGCTGAGGCGCTTTCACAGGCTATCAATCAGTTTAAGTCTAAGGAAATTGTCATTAAGCTTGTACATGTTGGTGTTGGTGATATTTCTGAGGCCGATGTTATGCTGGCTGCCGCTAGTAATGCTATAATTCTTGGTTTTACAGTCAAGGAGGATAGTAATGCTGTTAGTGCGGCCGCTAAAGAAAATGTCACCGTTAAGAAGTATGACATTATTTATCAGATATTAGAGGATCTCGAACAGACTATGTTGAGCTTGTTACAGCCTGAAATAAAAGAGGTTGAGTTGGGTCGTGCTGAGGTTAGACAGGTGTTTACCGTTGGCAAGACAAACAAAATTGCTGGTTGCTACGTATTGGAAGGAAAAATTCTTAAGGGTAAGACTGCAGTCTTGCTTAGAAATGGTCAAGAAATTTTCAAAGGGCAAATCGATCAACTTAAGCGTTTTAAAGATGATGTGAAAGAAGTTGCGACAGGTTTTGAGTGTGGTATTTCTTTTTCTAAATTTAATGATATTCAAGAAGGCGATATCATTGAAGTTTCGACTATTGAAGAGGTGGAACGTCGCGCTCTCGTGTAATTTATAGACGCTACTATAGAGTAATAAAATGCGAGTCCGTACATGGTAAAATCTATCGTTAGAACTGTGAGGTTGATTATGTCATTGAGAAATGAGAGAGTTAGAAAAACTTTAATGAAAGAAATTGCGGATATAATACAGAAGGATATTCGTGATCCAAGAATTGCTGGTGTAATATCTATCACCGATATTGATATTTCTCATGACAACTCGTTTGCTAAGGTTTATTTTTCAGTTTTTGCTCCGGGTGATGTAAAACAGAAAACTATAGATGCTTTGGAAGAAAATGTTCCGAAAATTAGGTATGAAGTCGGTAAACGTATAAGATTGAGACTTACTCCGGAGTTGAGATTCGTTCCTGACGATTCCCTTGAAAGAGGAACAAAGGTTATGGATATTATTGACAAGATATCTCGCGGTGAAGTTTAGTGTTCGGTTTTTTAAATGTATATAAACCTTCAAAAATGAGCTCACACGATGTCGTTAGCGTCTTGAGGAGAGTTACCAAAGTAAAACAGATTGGTCATACTGGAACTTTGGATCCGTTGGCTCAAGGTGTGTTGCCTGTTGCTATAGGAAAGGCTACCAGACTTATTGAGTATTTAACTGATGATAAGTCTTATATTGCATCGCTTGAATTCGGTAAAGTATCTGACAGCTATGATGTTGACGGTGTTGTGAGTAAGTTTTCCGATAAAATTGTCACCGAAGATGCAGTTGTTCAGTCTTTGAAAATGTTTTCGGGTGAAATTGAGCAGATTCCTCCTGTCTATTCTGCGGTTCATTACAAGGGAGAGCGTTTATATGAACTTGCAAGAAGGGGAGAGTTGCCTTCTGATATCCCTAAAAGAAAAGTTAAAATTTATGAGATTAAGTTACTTGAGTTCGATTCTGTTAGGCAGGTTGCAAAAATTTTTGTTGCTTGCTCGAGTGGTACATATATCAGAAGTATTGTCAATGATTTGGGCATGATGGTTGGTGCTGGTGCTGTTATGAATGGGCTTATCAGAACGGCTGCCGGTCCTTTTCGGCTTGAAGATGCTTTGCATTTGGAACAACTTTCTTCTGCTGGTGATGTTTTAGCGAACTTGATTAATCCGCTGGATGTTTTGCATTTTAATTGCTATAATTTGTCTGAAAACGAGTATGAAAAAATTAAACACGGTCAGTCTTTGGATTCGCATAATCCTGATGGTGTGTTTGTTTTGACATATAATTCTTGTATCGCTGCGATTGCAGAACAGTCGTTTGGTAAGTTAAAAGTTAAGAAGGTTTTTGAAGTATGAAAATGTTCAAGTTTTTGTCGGGTATAATCTTATCAATTTTGTTTTTTATGCCGCAAGCTAATGCTGCCTGTGACAGTTCGTTGTGCCCTATGCCGCCTTATCCTGTTAGCAGTGGTGTTCCTTTGGCTTTGAGCAATATTACAGGAACAAATTTTATTTTAACAAAAATCGGTGAGTTGTCACTTCAACGTCAGTTGTCAAAAGAGTTGGGCGCTAATTTCAATGTCGAGATCTATCCTTATGGCGCAAAGGATTTGCTTGACGGCAAGTTTAGAAAAATTACTGCTGATGCTGATAATGTTGTGATTGACGGGTTGCACATTACTTCGATTAGGTCGGCTTCTGTTTGTGAGTATAATCATTTTATTACTCAGGGCGATGATGTTTATACTGCTGAAAACTTTTTATCTAAATTTGATGTAGTTATAACTTCAAATGATATGCAAAGAACGTTTGCTTCCAGCAAGTATAAGAGTATGCTTGAAAACATGAAAATGTCTTTCAATAATTTTATCTTATTCAAAGTATTTGATCCGGCTGCATATATTGCTAATAATAGGTTGAATCTGTCTTTGAAAATCATTTCTCCTTTGATATCTGCGGGTAATGTTAAGACTGTTGATTTGAATATGGGTTTGGGGGTTTATGATGGTAAAATTCAATTTACTGACGTGAAATTGAATCAAAAATCTGCTAATATTAATATGAATGCAATACTGCCTATTGTTAATAAATTGAATCCGTTTATGTATGAGACTGATATTTTGAAAACAAAAGGAAGTATCGTAAGAGTTCGCGATGTTCAAATTGTGAATAATGAAATTCATATAACCGGAAATGTATTCATTCCGAAAAGATCTATTTAGTACAGAAAGAGGCAATAATGGGCTTTTGGGCTAGGTTAACTTTAATTGTTTTGGCGGTTCTTGCGTTTTTTTATGTTAAGACAAGCTTTTTTACCGGTGAAACCGTTCCGCGTGTTGAAAAAAAATTGGTCGAGGAAGAACAGGTCGTTCAAGAGGTTAAAAACGTTCAAGAGCCCGATAATCCCAAAGTTAAGGCACCTAAAACCGATGAGATTAATTTGTACTTTTTAGGCTCGGATAGTGAAGGCAGCACTATATTTAAAACGGTTAGAAGAGAGTTGCCTGCTGGAAAAACTTCTGTACAAAAAATTGAGTACGCTTTAGGACAATTAATATCAGGACCATCAAAGTATGAAAAAGGTAAGGGCGTTTATAGCGAAATCCCTAAAACTACCAAATTGCTCAGCGTATCAGATAATACGGATTATATAATTATTGATTTAAACTCGGAACTGGTAAATGGTGGCGGTGCGGACAGCTTGTATAGTCGGATTAAGCAGATTATTAAGACAGTATTGGCTACAGGTGTTCAAAAGCCTGTCTATCTCTATATTGACGGTAAAAAGGCAGATGTGATCGGCGGCGAGGGACTTATGATTTCTCAGCCTTTGACGGAGAGATCTTTAGATGAGTGATGATAAAAAAGATATTGATTACTACTTGAATCTTGACTGGACTCTGGTTGAGGGTACTGATCTCGATTTTAACGGGAACCCTTACCATTATATTGAAATAAAGGAGTTTCCAAGTTTTGCTTATTGTGCAAAGACTCGTGAAATTGCGCTCGCTAATTATAAAAATCAGTTGAAACTTGTGTTGCAGATAATGCTCGAGGATGGTGAACATATACCGTTGCCCGGTGAAGAAGATGATGATGGTATTGATTGGGAGAGCATTTGTCCTGGTGGTTAAAAAAGCTTGACCATGCTCTATGTAGATGTTATTTTAATTGTGTAGGGTGTTTATCCCGATTGAAAACTTAATATGTGGGCTTGTGGCGCAGCGGTAGCGCAGGGGACTCATAATCCCTTGGTCGCAGGTTCGAATCCTGCCGGGCCCACCATTTATGTTTTGAGCCTTGCGGCTCTTTTTTAGTAATTACGGTTTTTTTATGAATAACTATACAAAAAAATTAGAGATATCTTTACAAGAAAAATTAAGGGTTTTTTTTGTTCAAAAAGGTGCTGTCATATCGCCTCAACAGTATGCATTCTGGCGTGCTAAGACTGCTGATTATGCCGCTGTATTTTATAACTCCGGTAAATTCTTAATTCAGGGTGCTCAAATTGAAAATATTGTGGCTGAGGTCGATGCCTTTTTGGGGGGCAATGAACATTTGAGTGAGTCTTTGAGTTTATCTTCCTGCCCTGTTACTTCCTGTGAACAAGCATGTGTACCTGTCAAAAGAATCGGGGTCGATGAGTCCGGTAAGGGCGATTTCTTCGGGCCGCTCGTTGTTGCTGGGGTTATGGTTGATGAAAAAAATACTCAGATTTTGCTCGATGCTAATGTTAGAGATTGCAAGATGGTTGATGACAAGCAGATTAACAAGTTGGCTGCTCTCATTAAAAATAATTGCGTTTTTTCCGTTGTTACAATTAATCCGGTCAGATACAACGAGCTTTATCGCAAATTCGGTAATTTGAATCTATTACTGGCATGGGGTCATGCGCGGGCTATTGAAAATATTCTTGAAAAAGAGGATTGCTCTTACGCAATTTCTGATAAGTTCGGCGATGAAAAACTCATTAAAAACGCACTTATGACAAAAGGGCAAAATATCCAACTTGAGCAAAAATGTAAGGCCGAAAGCGATATTGCTGTGGCGGCTGCTTCTATTGTTGCAAGGGCACAGTTTTTGAAGGTTATGTCGGAGTTATCTGACAGGTATAATATTGAACTTCCAAAAGGTGCTTCAAACCGCGTTGTTGATGCTGCCAGACAGTTTAGTTCTGTGTATTCAAAAAATGAATTGTCATCAGTTGCTAAAATCCACTTCAAGACATTTGAGCAAATATGAGTTAAAAAAGGATGAATCTTTGTAGTTCATCCTTTTTTGATTACAAGTTTTGTATTGACTTTTATTTGTCTTGTAAGAAGGCTTTAAGTTCACCGTTTAGCCCTAGCATAAAGGTGTTGAGTTGTTGTCCGATAGTTTTTGTTCCGTTTTCTTTTGCTTCTGTGTCATATGCTTCAATTAGTTCTTTTGCTGCTTCAATACCGTAGTTGTTTACTATTGAGTTCAGGTATGAACAGCTGAAAATTTGGTTATTGAATTCGTTTTTAAATGTTTGATAATTTATGGTTTCACTTTTAAATCCGTTTCCGTTGTTAACCGCTTTTTTAGATTTAAATGATAGGCTTTGTACTGATTGTTTTTCTTCGATTGTATAATCCTTTTGGTATAATACATTACCATTTTTATCGACGATTTTTTCATTGAGTAATTTTCCGTTTGCGTCTTCAATCGTTGTTTTTAGTCCGTCTTTTTTTGTAATGGTCAGTGTACGGTTTTCGCTGTCTTTTTCTACTGACTGGTACATTTTGTTATCTTCTTTTGTGTAATATGTTTCTGTGTATCCGCCTTTATCATTTTTTGTCCTGATTACATAATTTTTTCCGTTTTCAGGTGATACTGTTATTGATTCGATATTTCCAACTTTATCAAATTCACCTGTTTCTTGGTTGTAGTGATAGTAGCTCTTTTTGTTTGATGTTTCATCGGTTTTTACAAAGTAGTTTTTTACACCGGCCGATGTTACACCCAGTTCTTTCATTTTTTTGAGTTTTTCTTCGCTTGGGGCTTGTGCAGTTACAACAGTTTCTTGTATTTCCGCTTTTTGTTGTCTAATCTTTGTTGCTTCGTATTCATTATCTCGAACCAAGTTGTTGTTTTCGTCGAGTTTGTAGTATTTGTTTTCCTTTTTATTTATAAATCTTCCGGTTTTTTCATCAAATGTATAGGTGAATTCGTTGCCAGATTCTTTGCTTTTTACTGTGACTGAAGTGAGTTCATTCTTTTCATTGAATTGTACGTTTGATATGGTTCCATTTATTGTTCCGTTAGGGTTTTTAGGGTTGCTAATATTAAATGGTGTGCCGATGTATTTTTCTGCGTTGTTTTCAGGTGTTTCTTCTATTTCTTTTTTTTGTTCCGGTTTTTGTTCCGGTTTAACATCGGCTGCTTTTACCTGTGTTTCTGGTGGCAGCGTTTCTGCTTCCATGTTGCTTATGTCAGGGTTGCCGCCGAGGGCTTTTATTTGTTCATCGATTTGTGCAATGAGTCTTCTTGCTTGTGCAGAACTGTCTGTGTCAAGTAATAGTACTTTTTTTTGTTCTCTTAAATCTCTTATTATCGGGTTTGACACATTTACATCTTCTTTGCTTAGGCTATAGTCTGTTATTCCGTCTCCGTCAAAGTCTACATGCGCTCTTTGGGTCTTTTGATCAAATTGTATATTTATATCTTTGGCTTCTATTGCTTTTGCGCCTGTGTATTTGGATAAATATTTATTCTGATTTGCTGCTATTTGTCTTGCTATTTCGGTTGCTGTTGTAAAAAATGAATCGCCCATTCGTCTCTCCTCTTTTTTGGTTCTTCTCTTATATATTTATTAAACAAATCTTTGTAAATAAAATTGCTATATTTTGTATATATCTTTAAAAAGCGCTGATATAACCGCTTTTACAGGTTTACAAAACTTCATAATCTGTCATTCTCTCTTTGTTGTTCTTAGCCGTAGTTTCTGATATCATCTTGTTAGGTAGTAATGGTAGGGTGTTTATGAAAAAATTTTGTATATTAATGGTTCTGGCTTTGATAACTTCATTTTGTCCGGTAAGAGCGGAGGATGTTGTTCCGCAGAATTTGGATGCGGTTAAGAAGAAAAAGATTACTTTTATTTATATAAACGGTTCGAATGATAAGTCCAGTGAGAATCGTCTTGAGTTTAGAGAACGTTTTGAGAATGATGTAAGAGGTATGCACCCTTATATTATAAAGGCGTTCAATGAGGATCAACTTGTTCGAAAAACTTTGCTCAAAGATGGAGAATTGGAGTTGAATGAGGAGCCTGTTACTTTCTATTGGGGGGATAAGAGTTTTACAGAGGTGTCTAATTTGGATGAAAAAATGACTATTTCGTCAATATTTTCGCCTCGTCTTTCTCGTATGGTGCGCTCGGTTTTTGCTCATTGTCTTCATGATGCTGTTTGGGTTCAGAAGTATCGTAATATGAGTGTAATTATTGATGAGTTGCACAGAAAGGTTAAGTATGAGACTGATAAGGGTAATCAGGTTATTTTGCTTGGGTATAGTGCCGGTTCGTTTATTACGTATGAATATTTTCTGAATAAATTTATTTCAATTGATCCTGCTATTCTCATAACGGGTTCGGAGTATGATGAGATGAAAAAACTTTTGGGCGAGGAACAAATTAAACCTACTTGTTTGGATGCGTTGTTGGAGTCTGATATTGTCACTCTTGATATTAGCGGCAAGTATAAGGCAAATCTTGACCGGCAGCTTATTTTGAAAAATTATCCGTTGCTTAATGAGAAGACACAAACTACTTGTTTTCAAGATGGCGCTGTGCGTGGAGTTGTGAATTTTGCTTCGCCTTTGTCACTTTTTTATTCTGAGGTTTCTGATTCAAAAAGTGATTTGAATTTTTTATCAAAATTAATGTACCGCCATATTCTGGAGTCAGGCGTGTTCTGGTTAACAGTTAATTATGCGGAAGATCCACTGGGGTTTCCGGCTTCCAGAAATATTACTTTGGAAGAACTTAATAAAATGACGGCTGAACCTATTGTTCCCAAGGGCGGGTTTGTGTATGACGTGTCAAATGTGAGATCCGGAAGAAGTTTTGTTACTGCTCATTTGGCTTATTGGCGGACTCAAAAAAGATTTGTTAGAGGTGTTATACAGGCTTATAACCTTGGTTATCAAAATTTGTATAAATCTGTGAATCAGGGTGAACTTTAAGTTTGGCTAATTAAATTTGAAGTTTTTGTTCCTGTTTTAAGCTGTTCAATTTTTGATTTTTTATCGATGCTGCTGATTAGATTGTTTTCAAGTATTCTGTCTGTTGCTTTTTGTTCTGCATGGTTTGTGCTGCTCAACATTGAAAGCACTTGTGTTGAGGTGTAATGGTTCTCAAAATATGTGAATACTTTATCCTTTTTGCTACTGTTCATGTATTGTGCAAAATCTCCAAGTTGGCTGTCTCTCACTGAGGTGTAGAATTTGAGTTTTTCAAAATATGCCGGATTCTTTGCGTATTTTTCAAGTAGTTCCGGATTTGCATCAAATAATTGTGGATTTGTGCAGTAAAGTTCAAGTTTTTTGGGGTCTGAATATTTCTTAACTATCTCTGCTACTTTGCTCGATGGGATTTTGTCCAGCAGAGAGTTTATTGTATCTGTTAATTCCGGATTTGTCTCTGTTAAACTGAGAATTTCTTGTATATCACTTTCGTTATTTATTGTTGCTCTTAAAAGTGCTTCTTGTTTTTGTCTTTGAATTTCAGATAAGTCAACCGGTGTTGTTGAACTTTGTACAGTGTCTTTTTCTTCAAGCCCGTTTTCATATGCTTTTGATTTGTGTGTATATTCGCTTTCTTTTATTGTCGTTGTGTATTGTTGTTGTTCTGTTTCTATTCTTTGTGCCAGCGTGTTGGAGTATGTTGCTGCTTCATCACCCGAGATGTTTTCATTAGCTGCTATTTTCATTACTTGTGTTTTTATTTCAGGCCGGTCTGTTACGTTTGCGGACATTGTCACTATATTGTCGCCACTGAGATGTTGATATGTTGCTAATTCCTTCGTGTTTTCTATGTATCTCTCTATAGTTTTTGCATTCTTATCTACCATATAGGTAGAGTGTTCCGATATGTTTTTTGCACTAAATCTGTCGTTTCCGTTTTGGTCTTTTAGATTTAAAAATTCTGACAATGCTGTTTTCATCTCTTTATTTTGGATTAAATTGTCCAATGTTTTTGAGAAATATTCATTGTTCATATCTTTTTTATCGGCTAATTGCCATACTGTGTCTGCAACATCGTTGTTTTCTGTTACGTATTTACCTGTTTTTACAATTGTTTCACCACTGTATTTCGGAACATAGTTCTGCCCTTTTATGCCTTCCATTCTTTGGGTGTTTGCATAAAATTCATCTGCTTGTTCTGTGTTTTCATCCATGTAGTTTATTGCTTCAAGTGCTGATTTATCGTTGTATATTTCTTTGTTTGCTATGTAGTGTTTGATTTTTGTTTCCAGTTTTTCTTTTAAGTTCATTATTGTCGAGGTTTTGGCAATATTTTTTGCAGAAAAAGTTGTGCGTATTCCTCTGATTGCGGACATATCTTTTGCTAATTTTTCTTCATCCAATTTGTTCCATTTTATGAACAAAAAGCTTTTCTTGTTGGCTTCTATCTCTTTCATACCTTCAATAATATCGGTATTGCTCAAGTTTCCTTTTTTGGCTAATTCAAAATAATTGCGTAAGTCTGTTTTATTTTTTAATAATTGACTCAATTCTTCTGCTTCTTGCGCAGAGTAGGTTCTACCTATATCTTTGTCATTCAATGCTGATATAGGGTCGTTTTTATATTCTTTTGCAAGCTTCTTTGGATCGATGTCTATTTCTCGATTTATGGATGAAGTAAAATTATCGTTGCCGCCGGTATTGCTCTGTGTGTTGTTTTCGCCGGAGTGTCCTTCGGGTGTCGTTACCTTTCCAGTCGCAATTAGCTGTGGCAGGTTAGCTACATCCGATGCTGTTTTATTTGCTGTCTCTTTCTTTAGGTCTTCAGTTTTGGTCTCTATTCCAAAAAAGCCCCTAATTGCACTTATCAGTGACATTTTTTCCTCGTGTTGTTTCTTAGTCTAGTTATACTCTCTGTGGTTATATACAAATAAAAAGTATTTTGTATATAAAATTGCTATATTTTTGTGCTTTGTTACAAAAGTTAAAAAAATATTTACCTAATGTAAAAATTTTTCTTAAATTTAGCAATTTTTTATATTTGGTGTTTTGTAATATTATGTATTAAGGTACTGTAAGATGTGTTCATTAAGTGTAAATAATTATAATTATTCATATCCGCAATATTCCGACTATTACAATCAGCCGCAAGGTCCTGTATATATTTATTCCGATACCCGCAATGTACAGGATTCGGATAACTCCACCAAAACTGTGGGTATGGCTGCTTTATTAGAAGGTGTTGCTTTGCTTCTTTCAAAAGCTTCTAATTGGTTCGCAGATAAGTTAACTCACGGTAAGGAATTTACTACATTTGACAACGTAAAGAAAGTTGCCGATAGCATGATTGCCGGCAATAATTTGAATGTTAATGTCGGTTATATTGATTCGCATAATAAAGAACGTTTTATAAAAATGTTCGGTCCGCAATGGGCAAGTTCAGTTGAGCCTGTTGCCCGCGGGGAAAATGCATTCTTTTCAAAGGGACTTAACTTCGCTGTTGCGCCTAAATCCAAACCTTCTTTGATTCTGCACGAATTGGGGCATGCTATTAATGCCAGCAAGGGTAAATTAATGAATTTTATGCAAAATTCGCGTGTGCATGTTGCTTCTGTACCAACTGCGCTTTTGTTACTTAATTCAATCTTACCTAAGAAAGATAATGAGCCGAGTTTCATCCAAAAACATGCCGGTCTTATCGGGTTCGGTGCTTTTTTACCTACTATTATAGAAGAGGGTCTGGCATCGTGGCGTGGGGTTAAGGCTGCTAAAAATGTTTTGGGTAAAAATGTTAATCTTGCGCCTTTAAAACGAAATTATGTTCTTGCGTTGTGTACATATATTTTAGCCGGACTCGGTCTTGGGGTTGCCACTAAACAGGCGATGCTCGGCTCTGATGACTAATGACTAACTCTTATACGTGTCTGTGTAAGGTGTAGATGTTTACGTATTGACTTCGATATGAAGTCTTTGAAAAATTGTATTCGCCTAGCAATTTGAACACAAAGTATCCGGGGTATAGCTCCTGGTAATATACTTTAAACCTTGGTGAAACAAGTATTTTGTTCCTTATACTAAGATCCAAAATCTTGTTTAATTCCTGTAATTTGAATTTGATTTCATTCTCAAAGTCAAATACATCAACAGCGCAGTAAAAATTTATGCTGATTTTTTCTTGCATATATTTGTTTATATAGGCAATCGATTTTGCAACGAAATGTGTATAAAATTCCGCTGCCAGTCGCATATCGTTGCAGACAAAGTATATGTTGTTTCCGTCCATACCTTTGTTTATTATATAAGGATGATTCATTGCATTTAATATCGATCTTAGTATTCTATCTTCTAAATTCCTGCAATCCTCTTCCGGTAGCGGTTCATGTAAATATGAATTTAGCGTTTTTATTTGTAATCGCATTTTCGTCAGAAAATAGTTAGTTCTTGTCAGTTCGTTGATGAAATTCCTGCGAAGCTGCATGTTAATTGTTTTTTCAAGATTCTGTTTGTAGTTTTCTACATATTTCTTATAATTGCTATGGCTTTGTTCGATGTAGACCATTACGCAGTTTAGCAGATATGTAAGTACAATAAACATAACTGAAACAACCAATGGTAATAGCATTGTGATGTTTTTATAAAAATAAACATCTTTGATTGCGTTACTTACAAGGTTTATCCAAAAGAGAAAAAATCCGTTTATGAATGCGGGCAGTGTTATTCTCATGCTGATTATCAACCAGTATAAAAAGAACATCACAGACATTATCAATGTCAAAAACATACATCCTGATATGATTTTTTTTGCCTGCTCGAATAGGCTATCTATCGTCCGAAAGTTCATCCTATTCTCCGATTATAATGTTATCAATTAGTCTGACATTGCCAACTTTAGCTGCTATAGCCGCTATTGTTGGTTCTGTGATCGATTCAACTGGTTCAAAATCTTCTGCTCGAACAAATTCCAGATAATCTAATTCAATACTTGGTGCTAAAACGGTCATAGCTGTGTCAAATAGTAGTTTTGTGTCAGTTATTCCCCTTTCAACTCCGCTTTTTATTGCAAAAAGTGCCTTTGATATTGTCAATGCATTAGTCTTTGCCTCAGGGGTTAGATATTTATTTCTTGAGCTTAGTGCCAATCCTGTTTCTTCTCTTACCAGCGGACAGGGAACTATTTCGACTGAAAAATTCAAATCCTTCACCATCTTTTTTATTATAAATAACTGCTGTATATCCTTCATTCCGAAATAAGCTCTGTCTGGCGATGTTATGTTAATAAGTTTTGTTACAACCGTACAAACTCCGTCAAAATGCCCAATTCTGGATTTTCCGCACAACATATCCGTAAATTTGTACGGCGGGGCTACCATTGTCAGGTCTGAAAACTTTTCCAAATTCGGATACATTTCCTGTGGCGATGGCGCGAAGATATAATCTGCGCCTAATTCGCTGCATAACTTTATGTCTTCATCCAATGTTCTTGGATATTTATCATAGTCCTCATTCGGACCGAACTGTATTGGATTGACAAAAACTGAAACTACGCTCAGGTCATTTTCTGCGACGGACTTTTTTATTAAAGATGCGTGACCGGCGTGCAGGCAACCCATAGTCGGAACTAATCCCACTGTTTTATTATTTTTTTTACTGTCTTCTGTAATTTTTTTTATTTCTTCTATTTTATTTATTACTTTCAAGTTTTTTTATCTCCTCTTCATTCAAATGAAAAGATTCTGCATCATCAGGAAATGCAGCAGTTTTTACATCTGATATGTAATCTTTCGCGGCTTTAATTATTTCTTCTTGAAAATTCGCATATCTTCTCGCAAATTTGGGTTTGAATTCTGAAAATTTACCTAAAATATCATCGCAAACAAGTACTTGTCCGTCACAATACTTGCCGGCACCTATACCTATGGTCGGTATGTTGAGTCTTTGTGTAATATAGTTCGCTGCTTCTTCCGGTACCATCTCCAAAACAATTGCAAAGGCTCCGGCTTCTTCCAATTTTTTTGCTTGTTCAAGGATTAACAAAGTATTTTCACAGGATTTTCCTTGTATTTTATAACCGCCCAGTACATTTAAATATTGCGGAGTAAATCCTAAGTGCCCTACCACAGGGATTCCCGTTTCTGTTAATCTTTTTACCACCGACAAAATAAAGTCACCGGCACCTTCCAGTTTAACAGCTGTTGCACCGGATTTTATAAGAGCACCTGCATTTTTTACTGCATCTTCAACTGTTGTATGATAGCTCATAAACGGCATATCTGCCACAACAAGGGCTCTTTTTGCGCCTCGACATACTGCTGATGTGAATATTTTCATTTCTTCCATTGTTACGTGGTGGGTTGATTCGTAACCCAATATAACCATGCCAAGTGAATCTCCGACCAGTATCGAATCTACTCCGGCTTCATCAAAATATCTCGCAGTAGAACAGTCATATGCCGTTAACATTGTGATCTTTTCTTTTTCTGCTTTTTTCTTCAAGAATGTGGCTATCGTTATGTTTTTTTCTTTTACTTGAACTGACATATTGACTGTCCCCTGTTAATGTTTCTGCTGTTTCCTAAACCAGTAATAAATTGCCCGTGCAAGTCTTCCGGGACTGTGTCTTACGTATTTTTGTTCGTTTTCTTCGTATAATCTCGTCGAAACAATATTTATTCCTAATTTTTTTATTTTTTCCGGATCTGTTTCGACAGGATACGAATTTGATGCTTCATAATCTTTGTTTAAGTCATTTGGAATTGAATTATTCACCATTACAGCATCAAGTATATTCGGGTATACAGCATGATCCAGCAGTGCTTTGACATGATCGTATGCTGTGAATCCTGTTGTTTCTCCGGGTTGTGTCATAATGTTGCAAACATAGATTTTTTTTGCTTTTGATTTTGATATTGCCTGTGATATTTCTTTAATTAACAAGTTTGGAATTACGCTGGTAAAAAGACTTCCGGGTCCCATTATTATAAGGTCAGCCGATTCTATTGCGTGTATTACATCAGGCAGCGGGTGACAGTCCTTTGGCTCTGTAAATATTCTGACTATTTTTTTTCCGGTTTCCGGAATATTTGATTCACCCTTTACGATCGAACCGTCTTCAAGCTCTGCTACCAGTCTCATGTCATCTAGTGTTGAGGGTAGAACTCTGCCTCTTATTGATAATACTTTTGAGGATTCTTTTACTGCTCGAACCATATCACCCGTAATTGCACATAACGCTGTTAAAAACAGGTTACCGAAGCTGTGTCCTTCCAGTCCTTCACCCGTTTTAAATCTGTATTGAAATAACTTCGTTACAAGATCTTCGTCGTCGGCCAATGCCGCAATACAGTTCCTGATATCTCCTGGTGGCAAAATTCCCATTTCCTGTCGTAATCTTCCTGAACTGCCTCCGTCATCACCTACTGTTACAACTGCGGTTATGTTGTTTGTTATTTTCTTTATTCCTTTCAACATCGTTGAAAGTCCCGTGCCACCGCCGATTGCTACTATTTTCGGTCCGTAATTCAGCTTGCGTCTTCTGTACAATACTTCTAAAATTGCGTGACGATCACGATCGTCATTTATGTCTAATATTGAATAATTTGTATTTTTCCATCCCTTTAAGAAACAATACGCACCTATTAAAATTAGCGTGATTGCAATTAATTCCGGCGGAACCGTTACTGCTATATATTTCAAAATTCCGATTGCGAAATATATCGGTCTCATATCAAAAATAATGCAAATACCGAGTAAGCTAAACATCGTTCCCAGAATAATCAGTACAAACCATCGTTTGACTTGTAATCCCGGAAGCAACCATCCTGCGTCTTTGGGCATTTTTATATAATTAAAAAATTTCATATCTTTTCTCCTTATACCCAGCCTGATGCTTCTGTTTTGTTGTAATTTACAGGATGAGGAATTTTTATTGATTTTGCTTCTTTTGCTATTTCTTCAAAGTCTTTTGTATCTGTACTGAAGTTTATTGTATCAAATTCGACTTTTGTGTAGCCTCCGCTATTGTTGTCAATCTCTGATGTTTCAATCAGTCTGTTGAGTCTATTTATTGCTTTTTGCCTGTCATTTTGTTCATTCGAGTTTACATCTATTATGCCTTGTTCGGTATATCTTTTAATCAGTGAGAGTTCTTGTGCTATGTTTATGTTAGTTTGTGCTGCCACTTCTTTTATGGTTTGTGAGGCGGCCCCGTAGTATATTAACCATTTGCTGAATTTTGTTATACCTTTGGCTATAGCTATTGACAGTTCTATGCTTTGCGCTGCTGCTGTGTACATCTCACCTTCCGGTCTGACGTGTTCAATTAACAGTCCGTATGATTTTGCAAATGATGCAAGGGCTCCTACCTGATATAGTACCATGGCTTCGATTTCATCTGTATTTATGTTGTTAATATCGAATTTATAACCTTCCGGAAAGCCTATTTGCGCTCCTATTACTTTATTTTTATATCTTGAATAGTCAAGTATTTTCTTTATCATCATTGAGTTTGCTGTGTGGATTCCACAGGTTATGTTTATTGAGCTTACGTATTCAATAAGTTTCTTTTCTTTTTCCCAATCTTCTTCTGAATGTCCAAGATTGCAATTATAATCAATATTTTCAATCAGTTTTTTTGTATCAAGTGAATTCTGCATAAAACTCCAACTTTCAATCCTACATAACAATTATACCCCAATTCCTTTAACATACAACATGATTGTTGAGTTGAAATAATATGTCAAAATATCTTTCCGGCTATTGAATTTTAATTTTGTGCACAGTAGTATAAAAAAACATCAAAAAAGTTGAGGATAATGTGTTATGTCCGTTATTAATGAAAAGTTTCTTGTTAATACAAGAGGGTTTACTGATCTGGTTGATATTACTCAAAATGTTAAATCGTTAGTTTATAATCATAATATTAAAAATGCATCTGTTGTAGTTGCACTTGCAGGAAGTACTGCGGGGATTACGACAATTGAATATGAACCCGGGCTGGTTAAGGATTTTCCTTCTATATTGGAAGAGCTGGTACCAATGAAAAGAAGTTATCATCATGACGATACTTGGCATGACGGTAATGGGTATGCTCACATTAGGGCTGCTTTGCTGGGTAGCTCTGTCACCGTTCCGTTGATTGATGGTGCTTTGCTTTTGGGAACTTGGCAACAAATTGTTCTCGTTGATTTTGATAATAAACCCAGAGCCAGAAATGTTAATGTTCAAATAATTTACTAACTTTTACTCTCTTATTTGCCGCATATGGTATTGTAAATTTTGTCCAGTTCGGGGATATTGCTGTGCAAAAGAGCAAATAAATTTTTTATTATGATTTTAATTTCTGTAATTGTCGGTGTTGAGTTAACTTTATATGGTATGTAGTATAGATCCATTGGTAATCCGCCTGTTTTAGTGGGGTACAGATAATTTATTTCAAGTTTTTTTGCTCCAAGTTTTTTATAAAAATTTATTCTTCTGATTGTATTTTGTTCTGTATGATTTGGCTTTTCAACTTCCAATAAACAACCGTTATTTTTATCATTTATTTCTTTTAATTGTTTAAGAATTTTGCTTCCGTATCCGAGTCCCTGAAACTTTTTTAGCGCTGCTATATAATCCAGCCAGATTATAGATTCAAGCCTTGCTATTATTGTGTATCCGATTATTTCATCATTTTCTTTTGCCAGATATAGTTCATATCTGTTATTTTTTATTAGTTTTTTTATTTCTTCATAGCCTTTTAACTCTTCAGGGGGAAATTGTTCGTTCAGATCGTTGTATATGTTTTTTAGGATATCTGTGTTTGTTGTTTTTTCGAGTTTAAGATGTTTCATAATAATAAAATTTTATCATATGTGATCTCTTTTTGGGCATTAAAATAATTTTAGATCTTGCTTATAATTAATTGTCAAAAACATAATATGGGACTTCTTAATGACTGATTTTGTAAAACCGTTTACTTTAAGCGATGAGTATTTTTTTTCATCAAAAGAAAAGCTTCAAAATTCAATTAATGAGCTTTTTAAAAGTGTTGTTCGTGATTACAACTATACATCGCGTGCAATTTTCGTTCCGCATTCTAAATACAGTCTTTCCGGCAATGTTAGTGCAAATGTTTTTCAGTATTTTAAGAATAATTTAAGTAATATTTTTGTAATAGCGCCGGCTCATTTTTTAATGTTTCACGGGTTGTATTTACCAACTTTTGACATGTGGGAGACTCCTTTGGGAAATGTTTCGATTAATAGAGAGTTGCTCTCTGAGATAAATGAAAAATTTGATGCGGATTATAATAATCGTGCTTTTGAAAATGAACATGATATTGATGTGCAGCTTCCGTTTATTCAAACAATTCTTCCTGATGCTAAGATTGTTCCTATTCTTTTTGGTAGCTCCAATTATACATTTTTGCTTCGCCTTTTAAATGAGTACTGGGATGATAAAAATAACGGATTCGTTTTTGTCCACAATTTAAGTCATTTCTTTTCTGAAATTACTGAAACAAACCGCAGTGAGATAATATTGGAAGACTTTTTGCAAAGTGGTGAGACTCTGCCTAACAACGGGTTGCGTAGTAAATCTTTGATTGCTGTTACTGAGTTTGCCCGAGAACGAAATTTTTCATTGGTTAGAGTCGGGCTTGACAATTGTTCTGAAATTTCAATTGACAGTAATCAAATTAGTTATGGCGCTTGGTTTTTAGCTGAGGAATGTCTTATATCGTTTATTAAAGAGCAATTTTCTGATGTCGTTTATCAGATTTGTAAAAATGCTATTCGCTCAAGGTTATTTAACACGGAATTTACGGATATTCCTACAGCTCCGGTTTTTAAGACCAGAGGCGGTGCGTTTGTTGAAATTTTTCAAAATGATCAAAAATGTGCCGAGTCAGGTACTTTTTTTGCTGATAGAACTTTTTATGAGGATCTTGTTCAAAATTCTGTTGATGCTGCTATTCAAGCTTCAAATATATTACAGAAGGAACAATTAAAAAAAATTCAGGTTAAAATTTATTTAATATCAAGACCTACAGGCATTGCTTTTAATTCTGAGGATTCATTATTAAACCAGATTGATCCGGATAAAGACGGACTTATTTTTTTACAAAATGATACTTATGATTACATAATGCCGGGTCGTTGCAGGGAGTTTCCCGATAAACGTGAATTTATTAAGGATGTTGCAAGAATTTTAGGTAATGATAAAAATATTCATTCTAAACTTATGTACGTTTTTAAGTTTAGGGCAATTAAAATTGAGTGTCCGGCGGATGAAAAATTTATTCATTAAAATGCCAGAATGGAAGATGCAAATGTGATTTGTTTTTCACTTTTTGCTGTAACAATTTTTTTGCGTATTCTATTGCCTCTTTTTCTTCTGTGAATATTTTTTCTTCACCTATTTGTTCCTTTATTTTTAAATCTGTCAATTGCTTCAAAAC
>CASEVT010000072.1 GCA_949291445.1 uncultured bacterium
AAGGGGTAAACTTACGAACCACAAAGTATTTGGAGAATCGACGGCAGTTCTGGCAGGTGATGCATTGCTTTCGTTTGCACCTCAAATTATTATCCAAAAAACTCCTAAAAATGTTGAACCGAAAGTACTTTTACAAGTCCTTGAAGAATTTTTATACAATGCCGGAGCAGAAAAACTTATTGGCGGACAGGTCGTGGATATTGATTCAGAAGGCAAACAGATATCAAAAGAGACACTTGAATATATTCACAACAATAAAACAGGAGCTTTATTCAAATTATCACTAAGAGCAGGCGCAATTCTGGGCGGAGCGGACGACAAAACCATATCAGCCTTAACCGATTACGCAGAAAAGATTGGTCTTGCGTTTCAAATATCCGATGACATTCTTGACGAAACCTCTACACTGGAAACACTGGGCAAAACCCCCGGCAAAGATAAGGAAGCAAAAAAAGTTACTTATCTTTCATTTTACGGGTTAGATGAAGCAAAAAAACAGCTGGACTACATTTGTAATGAGGCTTGTGATATATTATTAAAAAACAATATCAATTCGGATATCCTGATTGGAATAGCGAAAAAGATTAACGAAAGGGTAAATTAATGTACCAGATAAACACGGGGATTGAAGTTCTTGGCAACGGTATTATAGCTGCAGCTATTGCACAAATTTTAAAATTTATAGGTTTTATCATCACCCACCAGAAAATAAATTTTAAAACGTTCATAACAACAGGCGGAATGCCAAGCTCACACAGCGCAGGTGTCATTGGCTTAGCTACAACTGTAGGACTGATACGCGGATTTAACTCGGTTGAATTTGCAATAACTCTGGGATATTCGCTGGTTGTAATGTATGACGCCGCAGGCGTAAGACGTTCGGCAGGAAAAATTGCCGCAACCTTAAACCGTGTAATGGAAGAATTTTACTCTCACCGTCCTTCAGCAGCCAGTGAGAAGCTTAAAGAACTATTGGGGCACACTCCGTTTGAGGTATTTGTCGGCGCAATCCTTGGTGCTGCAGTTGCTCTGTTTATTCACACGATAATCCTGAGCTAATCTTGAATTATGGATAAAAATTTTTGTATATATAATAATTTTAACCTTTCGGTGCTGATTTTAGACAGCACAAAGAAAATTGTATATAAAAACCTATCCTTCATAAATACGTTCGGAAACATAAAAGATATCGAAAAATTTTCAAATTGCTTCAATTTCGATATCTGCATGCTGGACTCTGAAAACATACTCAATGCAAACCCGATAAGCTTTGCTCTGGCATCTGAGGAGAATTTTACCGCACATGCAACCTACCAAAAGACAAAAGAAAAATTTTTGTATTTTAAGATAACCTCGTTCTATGAAAAAGATGTTGAAATAATCCTTTTTGAAGACATAACGGCAGCAACACTCTACAAAAGGCTCGAGAAAAAATATGACGATTTAAAAATAAAATGCAAAGAACTCGAATCAAAAAATGAAGACACAGCAATCTCACAACAAAAAGCACAAAATCAAGCAATAAAAATGGCGCTTATGCACAGAGTTTCTAACATAATTCGAGAATCAATCGATCTTACAAAAATCATCAACTCCACCCTGAAAGAATTATCCAATCTATATGGCGCAACAAAAGTTTATTATGCTGCATTTGACAACAAAAATTTCACACTAAAAAACGTCTATCCGGCTAAATACAAAGATTCACTAAATCAAAAAATCGAACTGGAACCTGAAACAGTTAAAAATATATTTTTAAAAAACATATCTCTTACACCCTGTCTAAAGGAATTCTTGAATTGCGAAAAAACATTCTCTACCCCCGCCACAAGAATTATTGTGCCGGTGTATAGATTGAACAAATTTTTGGGAATATTGATAATCTACACAAACAAAAATGCACAAATACAAAGTGATATCCTGCAATCTATCTCAACCCAGCTTGCCACATCTATTTTTCAGGCATCACTGTTTCAAGAACTAAACAAAAAGAATTATGAACTTCAAAACGCACTCTCAGAGTTGAAAGAGGCACAACTACAATTAATTAACTCAGAGAAAATGGCATCCTTAGGCCAACTTGTTGCAGGAGTAGCTCACGAGATAAATACCCCGCTGGCATCTATAAATTCTAACAACGATATTCTAAAAACTATAATATCAAGACTTGAACTCAAAGATGCAAACATTAGAAAAACATTTGAAAAGATCAACACAATAGACAAAGAAGCAATAAAAAGAATAAGCCAGATTGTAAGCTCACTCAAAAAATTTATCCGACTGGATGAATCAGAACTCCAACAAGCTGACATTAATAAGGAAATCGACTTAACACTCGAATTAATAAAACACGAAACAAAAAAAAGAATACAAATACAAAAAAATTACGGGCAAATCCCCCTCATCAACTGCTATCCCAACATGCTTAATCAAGTATTTATGAACATCCTGATAAACGCCTGCCACAGCATAAAAAACAGCGGCAAAATAACAATAACAACTGCATATTCAAAAGATAACCTCATAGTTTCAATCAAAGATACCGGCGAAGGTATCGATGAAGAAATTAAAGATAAACTCTTTAGTGCAGGGACAACAACGAAAAAGACCGGAACAGGTCTGGGACTTGCCATTTCAAAAAAGATCATAGAAAAACACAACGGACAAATCATATTCGACTCAAAAAAAGGGCTCGGTACCGAATTCAAAATTACCATCCCCGCACACCGGATTGAAAATTCCGAATAGAATCCGAAAAATAAAACAAAGATTACTTCTCGAACATTTTCAAAACTTTAGAATACTCATCTTCAACGAAATAAGCAAACTCAGCGACACCCTTGTATCCGTTATAATCACCGGAAATAACCCTCAACCTGCGCTGATCAACATTGATGATATTAGGTTTAATCTCCTGTGAGCCGATCCCCTTAGCCTTTTCACCATCACGATAAGTTAAGAGAATTTTTAAAATCGGCAGAGTAGTCATATTACCGGATTCTTTCACAACATAAGTTTTATAACCCATATACGCCATATGACTCATTGCCGTTTTGAAAGTTTTTGGAGAATCAAAAATAATTTCAATATGAATACCGTCTTTTTTAATATCCTCAACCGCACTATCAGTAAGCAAATTTGTTAAACCTATATCAAAATTGTTCAAATAAATTTTCTCAAGAATCGGCGAAATATCCGCATACTCCCTCTCAACACGGGTCTGTTCACCGTCTTTGTACAAAACAAGAGTACATTTTTCCGAATCAGAAGCAAAAGCAAAATTTGCCGTCAGAAACAAAAAAAGAAAAACTAACAATAAAAAATTTTTTATAAAATATCTCATACACCTAACACTCAAACGCTTTTCTAATCGACTCTGAATAAGGCGGATAAAGAACGCCTTTTTCAGTAATAATACCCGTAATTAACTCATTTGGAGTAACGTCAAATCCGGGATTAATAACATCAACCCCATCAGCACAAATCCGCTTTCCGTTAATATGTGTAACTTCTTCCTTATCTCGTTCTTCTATCGGAATTTCTTTGCCCGACTTGATACTAACATCGATAGTAGATAAAGGTGCAGCGATATAGAAGGGGACATTGTGATACTTAGCAGCAATTGCGACAGTATAAGTGCCGATTTTATTTGCAGTATCGCCATTAGCCGCAATCCTGTCTGCACCGACGACAACAACATCAATCATACCCTTACTCATAAAATACCCGCACATACCGTCAGTAATTAAGGTTACAGGTATTGCGTCCATTTTTAATTCAAAAGTGGTAATTCTTGCGCCTTGTTGTCTGGGTCGGGTTTCGTCGGCAAAAACTTTTATAGTAGGATCATTGGCAAAAGCAGAACGCACTACCCCAAGCGCAGTTCCATAACCGACAGTAGCCAGCGCACCGGCATTGCAGTGTGTAAGGATTGTAGCACCTTTCTTAACCAGTTTTGCCCCGTTATCACCAATTTTTTTATTAGTTTCAATATCCTCATTTTCCATCTTAATCCCATTATCGATAAGAGCTTGAACAATTTGTTCAGGCGTACCGTCGAAATTTTGAGCAAGCTCCAACTGTCTGTCAACAGCCCACATAAGATTTACAGCCGTAGGTCTGGAACTTTTGAGGTATTGAGCATACTTTTGCAATCTTTCAAGAAATTCAATTTTATCAGACGTCTTTGAAACAAGCTCAATTGCAGCAAGAGCCATACCATGTGCACCGGCAATCCCTATTGCAGGGGCACCACGAACGATCATGGTTCTTATGGCATTAAACATTTCATCGACCGATTTTATATCAACCATTTTATATTCGTACGGTATGAGAGTTTGATCCACCATTCTCGAAACATTATTAACCCATTCAATTGTTTTAATTTTAGATTCAAACGACATTACTTATTCCTCAATTATCTCAATATTAGTATTATTTTCATCAGGCTTAGGTTCAATCTGCGCATATACATACGCAGCAACCATAGCGGAAAATGCATTCATTAAAGCAGAAAGTGCAGCGATAAAGAGTATCATCATCAACCAGACAAAGACTCCTGAGCGCATCAAAAGGCTTATACCCATAAAATACGTACTTTTTGCAAACACACCAATCAAAGTTGCAACCGGCAAAAATGTAATTGAAAACCCGATAAATGAAATAAAACCGGACATAGCACCAAAAAGCGCTGCATCTTTAGGTTCAACATAACCAACTAAAGACATCCTTTTTAAATACACCACTAACGCCGCCCCAACAAGCGACATCGTAAACAGGAATGTAAAATTACCGACAAACGGTATAATCGTTACAATCCCGAGCACAGCGCCTGCGATTGCTGATATTACAGAAATTTGTTTTAATAACAAAGCATTCATAAGAATCTCCATCTATACTGCAGTTAATCTTTCATCACTGCATCTGGCATGCGTAATAGCCAATGCAATAGAATCTATTGTATCATCTAATTTCGGAAGTTTTCCATCCACAAACTTAGAAACAGCAAGAGCAACTTCATCTTTAGTCGCCCTACCGTAACCGGTCATAGTTTGCTTCACAACCATCGGAGTATATTCATTGACAGTGATTCCGTATTTTTCAAGCAACATCATAATTATGCCTCTTGCTTGAGCAACAGGGATTATCGTTTTTTGATTTTTGAAAAAGTAAAGCTTTTCAACACTTGCCACATCAGGAGAGAATGATTTGATTATCGTCTCCATATCCTGCGTTAACTCAAGCAATCTGGCAGAATCTGACCGTTCTTTATTCGTACGTATCGAACCTGAAGAAACCAGCTCATACCGTTCATTGTCAACATCCAAAATACTATATCCGACTATCGCTAATCCGGGGTCTATTCCTAAAATTCTCATAACTCCAGTATAATAACAACATTATGTAATTACAAAAACTTATTTTTATTTAATATACTCAAACAGCGCTTTCATAGACTAATAGGTGACATTAAGATTTGTTAAATTTATTTTAAACTTTGACAATAAAAATTTTCATAAGTTTTGTATAATTACAAAAGTAAGGAAGGCATTTGAATGGAAATTTCATCAATACAAAAAACCGACAACCTGTCATTCAAAAAAAGTAAACTCAAAGAAGAAAAGAATGTAGGTTCACTAACAGCATTTGTCGGAGCAGCGCTGGCAAAAGACGTTTTTACAAAAGGTTCCGCTCATTTTGCACAAAAAGTTTTTAAATCTCAAGGCAACATTCCCGCTGAAGATATAGTCAAAGTAAATTCTGCCTTGGCAGAAGCTCTTAAAGAAACAGGGTTAGCTGAAAAAGGTGTTGAAATAATAAGAGTTAAAGAGAATTCATCAGGAGGATTAAACCTCACTACACCGGCGATTAAGACTGTAACCGGCTCAAAATCCTCAATAAAATTTGCGGACTTTGTAGAAATTTTGCCTGAAAATAAAGAAGCAAAAGATATTATTAAACAAGACATTGAACTTGGCAAAAAGAACAATATACTGACAAAACTATTTTCAAAACTTGGCGGCAAAAAAGCAATAAATGACGAAATAGAATTTCGTGCAAAATTGCGAACCGTATCAATAGAAAAAGGCTTAAATGCATTTACATTGTTAAACACTAACAAAATTGTTATGCCGGAGTTAAAATTGAGTCTGGCAGGATTCCACGAAATCGGACATGCACTGAATGCTAATTTCAGTAAAACCGGAAAAATATTGCAAAAAATGCGTCCAACAATTGCACTTGCACCGGTTATTTTGTTAATAAGCGCATTCGGAAGACAAAAACCGGAATCAGAAAATAAAGTTAAAAATGCATACAACAAAACAATAAACTTTATAAGAGATAATGCAGGAATGCTGGCATTTGCAAGCGCAATACCAATGCTTGTTGAGGAAGGAATGGCATCATTTAAAGGTAACCGACTTGCTCAAAAGCTTATTGACAAAGGACTGGCAAATAAGGCACTGAAAATGAACATTGCAGGATTTGGGTCATATCTGGGATTTGCTATTGGTGCCGGAGTAGCTGCTAAATTGGCGGTAAAAATCAAAGACAACATACAAACCAAGCACAATATTGAAGTTGCCGCACACAATGCGGTAGTCTCCGGACAGATTAAATAACATAAGCTTGTAATTTTTATAATATTTATAAAACATTTTATTTATGAGAAAATATCCTTGGTCAAGATGATTAAGGATATTTTCATGTCTAAAATTAAAGTATTAACGGTATTTGGAACACGTCCTGAAGCGATAAAAATGGCACCATTAGTCAAAGAACTGGAAAACGCTCAAGAGAGCTTTGAAAGTGTAGTATGCGTAACCGCGCAACACAGACAAATGCTCGATCAGGTGCTCAATCTTTTTAATATAAATCCAGATTATGACCTTAACATAATGAAAGACAATCAAAATCTCTGGACATTAACGAGTGATGTGCTGCTAAAAATGAAAGAGGTGTACGAATCTTGCAATCCTGACATTGTTCTTGTTCACGGAGACACAACGACCTCCATGGCGGCGGCATTATCAGCGTTTTACGCTAAAATTCCCGTAGGGCATGTAGAAGCAGGGCTAAGAACGTTTGACAAATACTATCCTTTTCCTGAAGAAATAAACAGGGTATTTGCCGACGCAGTTTGTACATATCATTTTGCACCGACAGACACCTCTTGTGAAAACCTTATCAAATCGGCTATACCGAAAGAACACATTTACAAAACAGGAAACACTGTCATAGACGCACTATTATACACCGTAGAGAATCACAAGGCAGATCTAAGCGGGTTACACCTTGATAAGAATCTTAAAACAATTCTTCTAACCTCACATCGTCGGGAGAATTTTGGTGAGCCGATAAGGAATATCTGCAAAGCTGTGCTGGAACTTGTGAAGAATAACCCTCAAATACAGTTTGTATACCCTGTTCACCTCAATCCGAATGTTCAAAAGCCGGTATATGAACTTTTAGACGGACACCCGAGAATACATTTAATCGAACCATTAGAATACGCACCGTTTGCGACACTAATGAAGGAATCAGATATTATACTTTCAGACTCAGGCGGAGTACAGGAAGAAGCGCCATCTTTAGGCAAACCTGTTCTGGTTTTGAGAACAACAACAGAAAGACCTGAAGCTGTTAAGCATGGTACAGTGAAGCTTGTAGGCACTGATAAGGACGTAATTGTCAAAGAAGTTCAAAACCTCTTGAACAACCCTGACGAATACAAGAAAATGTCCGAGGCAATCAATCCATACGGCGATGGACTTGCTTGCAAAAGAATAGTTGATATTCTCAGAAAAGAATTTAATAAATAATCCTGCAAAATCCAATATTACTGGCAATCATACTGATAGCGGTTACATTCTCACCTACCAGATAAATACATGGTTTATTAGTTTGCAAATTTGAGTTGACCGTGGACGCAGATAGTTATAAACAACAATATGGAACATTCCGGTAATGCAAACATCTTTTGTTTGCAAGATTAATTAACTTATGATAAAAATCCTAATTCTTCTATTCTTGCTAAAAATTTTCGGAATAAAAATCGGATTAGCCGCACCGCTACTAGTGAAAAGCTGTCTAATTCTCACATAAATCTTTTCGATAGAACTTATCCTCAAAACAGATGGACTCAGCGATTTTCAATGCAGAATTAAAGGGTCTGTCACCACAAGAGCATACAGACAGGATTCTTCCGCCATTGGTAACAAAGTTATCACCATCTTTTTTAACACCTGCAAAATAAATATTCTTTTCAGGAATACAAGAAATCTTTTTACCGACAGAAACGCCTTCAGGATAAGAATTAGCCGCCAGAACAACACAAGCGCTGCTGCCTTGTTTCCACTTAAATTCGTACTTATCAAGTCTTTTTTGAAGAGCCATACAGAATAATTCACCCAAATCCGATTCCATATGGAATAAAAGTGCCTGTGTCTCAGGATCTCCCATTCTTACGTTGTACTCAAGCACATAAAAATCATTATCATGCCAGATTAAACCGCTATAAATAAACCCGACAAAATCAGCCCCCTCTTGCAGCAGAGCAGTTTTTAAAGACACCTCGTAATCGGACAATTTTTTAACTTGCAACTCAGAAAGCTTAACCGGAGTGTAAGCGCCCATACCGCCCGTATTAAGTGAATCAGCATCGGCGGTTTTTCTCTTAAAATCTCTGGCAGGCAAGAAAGACAAAAGATGCTCACCATCCCACAAAGAAATTAAAGACAATTCCTCGCCCGAAAGGTATTCTTCAAGAAGAACACGTTTTGAAGCCTCTCCAAACTTGCCGTCTAAAAACTCCGAAAGAACTGTTTCTGCCTTTTTAGGGTCAAAGGCAACATACACCCCCTTACCTTTACACAAGCCATCCGCCTTAATAACAACAGGTGCAGCAGAAATTTTTTTAAATGTTTCAACAACTTCATATTTAGCAGTCTTGATATTATGTTTTTTCATAAAACGTTTAGCAAAATATTTAGAAGATTCAAGTTGGGACCAATATTTATTAACACCGATAGCAGAAATACCCGCAGCGCTAAACTCATCAACAATACCGTCACAAAGGGGATTTTCCGGCCCGACGACCAAAACATCAACATGATTAAGCAATGCCGATTCAAGAATATTTTTCTCCGGCAGCACCACACCCAGTTCACAAAAACCATCATTGGCGCCACAAAGATACAACTTATTACAAAACTCAGATTCGGCTAATTTTTTTGCAATAGCATGCTCACGGGCACCCGAACCATAGACTAAAAAATTAAGTTTCAATGCTTACAACCTCCGCAACCGCCGCAACCCTGATTATCCTGTCTTAAAAACATATCAAAGCTAAATAACTTATTTTCCAAAATACATTTGATAACAGGAGGATAAAGAGCATGTTCAACATCATGAATAGCCTGCTCAAATTCACTGAGATTCATCGTCTCATCCAGAAAGACAGGGTACTGAGCAATTATTTTCCCCCCATCCAATTCAGACGAAACATGGTGTATACTAACTCCCGAAACCTTCACCCCATAATCATATGCCCGTTTGATAGCATCTTTACCCTTGAACGCAGGCAAAAGAGAAGGATGGATATTGATAAAATTACAACAAGTCAGCGTCTGCTCGGTCAATATTCGCATATAACCCGCAAGAACCCCAAGCTCAAAATTGTTATCCCTAAAGAAAGAATCGTTCTGCTCAAACGGAAGATAACGGTTTTCAATACCCAGCCTTTGTGCCAGTTTCAAAATTCCTGACTCTGAAGAATCACTAACACAGAGTATTTTTAAATCATAATTTTGAAAATACTTAACGATTGCCTCAAAATTAGAACCATTACCGGAACCCATTACAACAATTTTTTTCATTTAGCAATAACCCTCCCGAATATGAAAGGATTATATAAGCTTAAAATTTTCATTACCTGCACACAATGAGCCTCAGAAGTAATCACACAGAACCCTACACCCATATTAAATACCTCATAAGCTTCATTTTGGCAAATTCGCTTTAATTTAACAAAAATATCCTGCCTCGGTATCCGGTCAAAATCCAAATCAATTCCCCAACTCGCAGGCACGGCTCGTTTTAAATTGGAAATTATACCGCCGCCTGTAATATTTGCCGCAGATTTCAAAAGATGAGAAACGGAAAGGATCTCATTTATATAAACAATTGTAGGCCGCAAACAGTATTCAAAATCCTTTTCATCAAGTTCCTTTGTCTGATACAAATAATTTACCAATGAAAACCCGTTTGAATGAATACCGGAAGAGCAAAGTCCTATTATCACATCACCGTCGGCAACATTAGACTTATCGAGCAAATTCTCCTTCTTAACAATACCGGTAGCAAAACCCGCAATATCGATTTTACCGTACTTAACAATACTGCCAAGCTCTGATGTTTCACCGCCAACAAGGTTGCAAGAGAAATTTTTTAACTGCTTTTTTAACTCCAATATAATTTCAGAAAGAACAGCATAATCAAGCCGATTAGCAGAAATGTAATCACAAAAACTCAACGGACAAGCACCTGAACAAGCAAGATCATTCAAATTCATAGCAATCAAGTCGTTTGCGACAACATCATACATCTTGCGTTCAATAAGCGGGGTAATCTTAGACCCGATACCATCGGTTGTGGTGACAAGATAATAATCTTTCAAAAACTCATGCTCAACAACAGCACCGAA
>CASEVT010000073.1 GCA_949291445.1 uncultured bacterium
TCAAGCTTAGATTTCAACATACTTGCGAAAAAATGTCTAATCGGTACGGAGAATGACAGTTTAGCTGTTATTGAGAATTTAAAAAAGTTGTCTAATGAGTACAACGATATTCAGATAATAGCGATATTCAATTACTTTTTGCTAATAGAGCACAGACCGGAAGTTTTAATATATTTATTAAAAACGCTTGACAAATACAGGGATTCATCTTCACTTGAAGCAATATCAAGACTGTTAATGCTAAAAAATCACATAGAACCATTTGATGAGGTTGATTACACGGATGTAAGGGTTTTATGTGCAAAAATCATCTCTAATATGAAAGGGCACAACTCAGTTTTTGCCCTGTTAGAATGCTTAAATAATAAAAACGAAAATTATAAAGTAAGACTTACCTGTGCAGACGCATTGGGTAGGCTTGGGGACAGATATGCAGTTACACCGTTAATTGATATTATGAGTGATGAATCGGAAAAATCCGTCTACATCAGAGAGTCCGCCGCAGCAGCACTGGGATTAATCGGGGATAACAGAGCTACCGACTCTTTAATAAGTATTCTTGAAACCAAAAACGGAATAATGGACAAATTCACATATCTCAAAGAACGTGTAATTGAAGCTTTAAGCAGGCTTACACCGGACAATGACAGAGCGTTTAACGCAATAAAAAAAACATTGCATGACGAAAATCCGCAAGTAAGGATTAATGCAATTGAGGCTATAATGAACTATGAACACGCAGAATCATATGGGCTGATAAAACAGATGCTTAAAGATGAAAATCAAGAAGTAGTACAAAATGCAATCACTGCCATATACAATTTGGAAGGAGAAAAGGGGCTTAATGAAATTATAGATAACCCTCAATACACTGTTTATTGCCGAGAAGAAGCAAAAATGCTACTAGAGAATGAAAAGGACTGTGAAAACACATGAAAACCGGAATTATTTTACTTTCAGGAGGATTAGATTCTTTGGTTTCGCTCGCAATAGCGACAAAGACTATTGATATAAAACTTGCACTAACCTTTGATTACGGACAAAAGGCTTTTAGACGAGAAAAAGACGCCTCAAGAAAGATTGCTGAATTTTATAACATTGAAAATAAAGTTATAGAGCTGGACTGGCTAAAAAAAATAACAAACACGTCTTTAGTTTCAAATGACACAGTACCGAAAGTTAGCATAGAAGAATTAGCAAATAAAGAGTTGACCGAGAAAAGTTGCAAAAATGTCTGGGTTCCTAACAGAAACGGCTTGTTCATAAATATAGCGGCTTGTTTTGCAGATTCGTACCATTACGATTACATAATAATAGGTGCAAACAAGGAAGAAGCAGCAACTTTTTCGGATAATTCAGAAGAGTTTATAAAAAATACAAATTTAGCATTAAAAAAATCGACACTTAAAACCGTTGAAGTTATAGCACCATTGATTGAAACGGATAAAGAAGAAATTCTCAAAAGAGGACTGGATGAAAAGGCACCATTGGAATTGATATACAGCTGCTATAACGATACACTAAAACACTGTGGCGAGTGCGAATCTTGCAGCAGATTGAAAAAAACTTTGATAAAATTAGAACAAAATGAATTGATAAAAAAACTTTTTGAAAACTAAAAGGCGGTAAAAATGAAATCATTGTTTATAGAAGAAGAAATTAAATACATAGGTTCACAACTTGCACCCCATTGGATATACAAAAATTTCGGAATACTCGGTGATGCAATCGTCTCATTTATTGGTGAGATGGATGTGAAAATAACTGAAATGGTTGATATTGAAGATGTAATCACCAACTCACCCATATACAGCAAAAAAATGGTAAGTTTTATATTAGAGCATTTTGAAATGGGATTATCAGAAGCAGTGACAAGACAAAGACTGCTTATTTGCATAATAATAGAAGAGCTAAAAAAAATGAAAAAAAACCTAGAAGTAACCCGTCTGGGAGATGACATATACATCGATGATAAAAAGCTCTCAGTTTCGATTGCAACAAAATCGTTAACATCTTCATTAATACACATAGGCTTAAACATAAACTCAGAAGGCGCACCGATTAAGGCTTGCGGGCTTGAAAACGACTTAGGAATAACAAACATTAAAGAATTTTCGCAAAGAATTATGAAAAGATATATTGACGAAAATGCAGAAATAAGAGATGCTGTTTGTAAGGTAAGAGGAGTATAATAGAGCATGGCATCCCAAAACTCACAAAGAAAAACAAAACAAACAATTGCACTTTTTATAGCAACATTTTTGGTAACACTTGTCGGAGTCGTATACCTGATAAAAAGTTTTTCCCCGAATGTAGATGTAGAAATCGGAGGAGAAGAAGAGTACGAACAAGCCGACGATATACAAAGTGACCCCAAACAAGCAGTTGATGACAGATTAAAATGGATTCAACTGGAAGATAATATGCCCGGAGTCTCAAAGCGTGCAGAAAATGAAGAATCAGAAGAGATAACCTATGAACCGGCAGATGAAAATACTAAACTTGAACACAACAGACATAACGAAACAGTAACAGAAGAAACATACGGCAATGAAATAACACTAGATACACAAACAACTCAAGAACAAGTAAGGCCGCAAACAAGACCGGCACCGCCTGTGCCACCTGCGCCTAAACTTGTGCAACCGGAAGTTTATAAAATGACAAAGGTCTATGTAGGAAATTATTCAACAATCGAACAAGCTATCCAAGCACAGAATAAACTAATGGAAACATCTATAGGTATATCACCTTTCGTCAAAAATATCGGAGGAGTGTACGTACTTCAAGCAGGATCATTTGCCAGCGTACAAAAAGCTGAATCTGTCGCTTCACAGCTTAATCAAGCCGGTTTTAGCGCAAGAGTCGTACAAGAATAGAAGGATCAAACCGTTTTATTTAAAGCAGCTTGATTGATATTTTAACTTGTTATTGTATATTATAATAAGGAAGAGTAGAGTCAAAAAGGAGAGAGAGAAGTGTCTATTGTATTAGACCAGAAACAATGTTTAATTGCAGGTGACGGTGAACTGCCCGTTGCAATGGCAGAATATGCACAGAAAAACGGATTTGATGTTGTAGCAATCTCTTTATCCTCGGACAATAGAAACCGATTAAAAAAATACTGTTCTAAAGTATACAACTTTGGTCCAGGTGAAATAATAAAAATTAAACAAACATTAATCGACGAAAAAGTTACACAACTGACATTCATAGGCAAGGTTCACAAAGGACTGATTTTAAGATGTCCAAAACTCGACAAAGAAGCGATCCGTCTCATAAAAGAAGCCCAAAGGCTCAATGATGATGCAGTTATGTTGACACTGGTAGATCAACTTGAACAGATAGGCATAAGAGTTTTGGACCAAACAATATTTATTAAAAATTTAATGGCACCACCAGGAGTACTCGGGGCTATTGAACCTGATGAAGATCAAATGATTGATGTTGAATATGGTTATTGGCTGGCCAAAGAGATGGGAAAACTTGATGTCGGTCAGTCGGTTGTTATCAAAAATAAAATGATAATGGCTGTCGAAGCAATAGAAGGTACTGACAAATGTATCGAAAGAGGTTGTAAACTCGGCGGTAAGGGTGTCTGCGTTGTTAAAGTAAGCAAACCGACTCAGGACAAAAGGTTTGATATTCCGGCTATTGGGTTGAATACATTAAAAATGATGAAAAGATACGGGGCTAATATTCTGGCTGTTGAAGCAAATGAAACAATCATTGTTAATCAGAAAGAAGTAATCGATTACGCAAATAAAAATAAAATTATTGTGATGGCAATATGAAAAGACTTTTTATAATCACCGGAGAATTATCAGGAGATGCCCACGCCGCAGCAGTAGTTGAGCAGCTAAAAAAGTTTTGCAAAGAGATTGAAATAGAGGCTATCGGTGGAATGAATTTGCAAAAACAGGGTGTAAAATTGTTCGTTGACCATTCGAAAATGTCAGCTATGGGACTTAGCTTAAAAATAATAACGGATCATTTTGCGCTCGGCAGAAAAGTTGTAAACTATTTAAAAAATGAATACAAACCCGATATGGTTTTGTTAATTGATTATGGCGGATTTAACCTCAATATTGCAAAATTTTTGAAAAAAGCGGGAATGAAAATATATTATTATATTCCACCGCAAATATGGGCATCCAGAAAATGGAGAATTAACACCGTCAAAAAGTACATTGACAAGGTAATGACAATTTTTCCGTTCGAAAAAAAGATGTATGAAAATGAAAATATAGTAGCAGAGTTTGTAGGTCATCCGTTGGTTTCACAATTACCACAGAAGGCTAACCGCGAAGAATTTTTTGAGAAATACGGGCTGGACAAAGAAAAAAAACTCGTTTCCATTTTTCCGGGCAGTCGTACATTCGAATTAAAAAACCTAATGTCTGTATTCCTTGGTGCAGCAGAAATTATAAAAGAGAAATCTCCAAACACTCAATTTGTAATCTCGCAGGCACCGAGTATTACAGATGAAACATTTAAAAAGTATTTCAATGATTCACAAATACAAATAATCAAAGGTGACAATCAGGCGTTATTGAGCGTATCAGATGCTTTAATTCTGGCGTCAGGTACAGTGGCGTTAGAAGCGGCATTGTACGGAACACCTATGATAATAAGCTATCGTGGTCCACAATTTTTATATCTGATATATAAAATTGTTCGTTGTATCAAACGGGTATGCTTACCCAATATAATATTGGACAAGGATATTGTACCGGAGTTGCTGCAAAAAAATTCCAATCCGAATATTATAGCTAAAAATATTTTACATATCCTTGAAGATGAGAATTATAGATCAGAGATGATAGCCAATTTAGAGACCGTTAAAAATGTTCTTTCAACAAAAGAATCCTCAAAAGAGGTCGCAAGAATAATATCGGAAGAAATATAATTATAATTTACAAAAATATTAATAGCTTTTACAAATTATTGAGCTACTCAATCCATTTAAAAGATTTAACATATTTTTCGCCGTTAATATCACCATTAATTTTAGCGGAGAACATCCGATACGACTGATCATTAAACTCAACACCTGGAATTTTATTGAGATCTTCAATAATCTTTGCCTTACTTGATTTATCCAATCTAAAACCGGGGATAAGATTTAACAAAGAGTTAAAAGAAGCATTGCCAACCACACCGAGTATATTATCAGCTTTTTTTGTAAGTCGACCAAAAACAGTCAAATCAGCATTTTGTTCAGGAAAATCAAACTGTCCTTTAATAAATAAGCTCAAAGTATCACCGGAAGAATATATTTCTAAATTCTGAGCCTTACCGTCTTTTAGACTTATCAAACCTTTAATCGAATTAAAATATCCGGTTTTAACAGGTGCAATTAGGTCAATAAAATTGTTTAGACTCAAGCCGGTAATACCGCTTTTAATAAGATTGCTTGCCTTAAGCAAATACTCAATAGAACCGAGTTTAGGCATTTTGCCGTTTTTAATAACAAAATAAACAGAGCCGCTAACATTTCTTAGCCGTTCTTGTTCACTGGCACCGCTGGTAGAAATCACAGCCGATCCATCAAGCAGACCAAAAATTTGATCCTTTACATCAAAAAATGCAGAAGCAACTTTGTTCGAATCAACATCCTTCGCAGACAGCTCGGCATATAATTTTGCATTTTTCAAATTATATCCCGCTAACCCCGAAACGTTGCCGCCGGCAATATCGAAACTTAAGTTAGAAATTCGAAGCATTGCATCGTCGCCAAGCGCAAATTTTGCTCTATAATTTGCAGCAGGCAATCCTCTCAATATCACTGAATCAGCCTTCATCTCGCCCTGTCTGACAATAAAGTCCGCAACGTTCACGTTTGAAGTATTTTTTTCAACAATCTTTCCTGCTGAGGGGGTAATATTTGACAATGTAACTTTTGTCATTGAATTTATAATTGTATCAAGATTCAAAACCTTGGAATTAATTTTTACATTCTCAACCACAACAGGCAAAGTAACTCTGTTTTTGATGAGAGTATCAACAGTAAAATCAGAATCAAAAATTTGCCCGCTAAACTTTAAATCAATATTATTTTTCAAGAATGTTGCGGAAACATCCCTGATAACCGTATCATACAAGGGCATATCGAGATTTGTCATAAAAGCTTGCCCTCTGATAACAGGTGCAGCAACATCACCCCATAAAGTCATGTTGCAATTGAACATTCCCTGTTTCAACACTGATTTTTTGAAAAATATATTAAAAATGCGAACATTTGCGTTATTTAAGGTACTTATTCTGACGGGAGAAAGTTTGTAAGAATTTTTATTTTTGATTATTTTTCCATTCAACGTTATTATTTCTAACGGATAAGTATGTTCATTTTGTGAAGTCATATACCTTATATAGCTAAGTTTTTTCAGATTTATCAAATTTTCAGTCAAAGATATGTCACCCTTTAACTCCCTAACATCAGCAACATCGCCGAGGTTTGCACCCATGTAGTATATATCCGAACCTTCGCTAAATTTGATTTTAGGTTTTATATTGAGCACATCTGAATCACCCGAAAATTCTGAAGTAACTGTTATATCACCTTTGGGTTTAATCGGGTATGTGAGATTGTTATTAACATACTTGTTAACAAAACTTTCAGTAAGCTTTGCCGTAAAATAGCCGTTGTATAAAGCAGAACCTTTTATGTTTTTTAAAACAGCATTCATAAAAACAGGATTCTGATCTAAAGCAGCATTCAAAGATTTTACAGATATATTATCTCCATCTAAGAGAATATCTCCGCTATAGATCGAAATGGGCATAGCCAGAGCTTTTTGCAAAAACCTAATTTCATGCAAACGGACACTACCCTTTTGAACATTATTTTTACAAATGATACTAACATCAGCATGTCCTGAATAATTTTCATACGTATTCAAAATTTTTCTAAGATAAATCGGAACAAAACGCATACTCTTTAAACGGTCGAAGCAAGATAGATCAAAATTGTTAATCTTCAAGTTATAATTTGCAATCGGATTTTTCGAAAACACATCTTTAACAGTCGCATCAAACTTTGCGGTAGAGTTAAAAATTTGAGCATAAAAATTTTTTACAACAAGATTACCCCTCAAAAGCTCTACATCACCGGACTTAATCGTCAGAGGTGAATCATCAGATTTGGACAGCTGCTTGAATTTACCGATAAATTTTATTTTTTCATAATCAATTTTGTCGATTCTACCCGAATACTCAGCCTTTAAAGCCAAAAAAGAATTAGTTTTCGGAAACTTTTTTAAATCACGTTTACCCTCGGTATTAAAGATCTGTGAATTTAATAAACTGTCAATTTTCAAGGCATCACTGCGAATAGCTGCCCACAAAACTTGCTTTTTCGACTTTGCCGTGAGGTAAAATTTGGATTCAAAAAGATTCGCCGTTGCATTTACGCCCCAATCAGAGCCGTCAAAAGTCACTTTAGCATTAACATTATTTGCAACAACAGGTGAGTACACAGACTTGGCAGAATTATTTTTTAAAGTGACAATCCCTGAAATGCGAACTTTTTCAATAAGCTTATTAAAATCTTTAACAAACCCGCTAATGTTAACCTGCAGCGAAGCCTGACCATTAAGGCGCTCAACAGGTTCCAGCAATTTTGCCTGCATCTTCAAATCGGGACTTTTTTTAACAATTGAAAGAAGTTTAGAAGAGTTAATACTATCCGATAAAACCTCAAAATTCAAATTACCGTTCAAATCCGCATCCCCGCTAACTTTTAACGGTGAACCGTCGACTCGAGCGGTTTTAGTTTCAAAATGCATATTTTTATCATCGAAACTTAAATAACCCGAAGCATCGTCCAAAACGGCATCCAATCCGCCAAGCACAGCTTTTGTATTCTTAAAATTAAAAATACCGTCCACATAACCGTCAACAACAGTGCCCCAAGTATGTATATCAATATTACCCTCACCGCTAATCTTCATATAAGGAAGCGGCCCCAAGTCAAACCCAACAACATCATGAACAGGCAACAAGAGCTTATGCGCTACGGCAAGGTTAACAACCGGGCTTGATTTCACAAGAAAATCGCCTTTACCGCCCAATCTGTTATCAGCACGGCCTTTTATCTCGACAAATTGATTGGGACGGGTAAACACTTTCGTATACATATCAAATTCAAGCCCTTTAAAATCCATAACTATTTTACATTTAGGAATTTTAGGGTCATATTCTAATATATACAGTTCAGAAAGCGTCGTAGGTCCATATATATGAGGGTTTTCAACAGAACCTTTTATTTGCAAATCAGATTCGATTTTAGCCCAGACTCCGTATTTTTTCAACTTTTGGATAGCATTATCACAATCGGGTAGTGACGGAATCAGATGATACATCGGGTACAACTGAGATTTTGGAATTTTTACGGACAAATCTAATTTAGCCGTCTTTTTATCAATATCACTAATTTTACCGGTCACAAACATCTTCCAATCAACAGATGAAACTTCCAATTTATCCAACAGCAACCCATCTAAATGAGCCTGACCGTCAAAAAGAAGATTAATTTTCTCCAAAGAACCGATTGAGTCAAATTTATCTTTCTTATTAACCTGAAAACCATCCAATTGCGCATTTAGAGATATTTTATTTTTCTTATCAGAAAAATTCGTTTTAAAATCGGCATCGACTATACCTTCAAGACTATCCAGATTTTTGTCTAAGTAAAATTTTACAAAATCAGAAAACGGATTCAAATCAAGGTTTTTTATAGACCCATTCAGGCTCAACTCTTCTACATGCTTTTTTATCGGTAGCGGCGAACTAAGATTCAAATTAAGCTCAGAATGTCGTCCGTCCGTCAATACATCAGCAGTCAATTCAAGATCTAAAAATCTGTCTTTAACATAATTGTTAGTTTTTGCCGAAGGAATGTGTATTGATATATTTTTATTTAATGTTGCAGAGTATAGTTTGATATTAAAATTTTCAACATTTGCATTGAGCTTATACAAATTAAGATCCTTGATTAGCTCCGGCTTAAACTTGAAATTGCCGAAATATAAATTGCCCTCCTTGTCGATTGAACAGGTCAAATCAGAATTTTTTAAATAAAAATATTTCAGATTAGGACGATTAAAAATCAAAGATAGAATTGAAACTCTCAAATTCAATTTTTCAGCAGAAAAAACCTCGTTTTTCAAACTGTCTTGAACACTCAAATTATCAGCAGAAACACTGATACTAAAATCCGGCTTAGTTTTGACAGAGAACTCACCTCTATGTAGCACCAAACCCGTATATTCATTGACAAAATTTTCTAAATGATTATTCTTTAACCCAATACCAATAATGAAAGGCATCACTAGTAGATAAAATGCCTCTAATATAACAACAAGAAATATTATTACAGCTGCGGGTTTAAACAATTTCATAAACAGATTAATTCATTATGTATTACAGGATTGCTCACTTGAATATAATACTGAGCTTTTCGTAAAATATCATTAAATTGGACATTCCTATTATATACAGAAATTAAAAATTTTGCTCCACCGTATACGGCATTTTTTTCTTGTCATTATAAGGGTTAACTGCTAAAATTTATATTAGCGGAAGAAATAAAAGAGGATTGTTCTATGAAAAAAATTAAATTTTGTATATTAACACTCGTAGCAGTATTTTTTGCATCATTGAGCGCAAATGCCGAAACAATCGGATATGTTAACTATAAAACTGTGGAATCTAACTATGAATTTGCAAAAAATGCATACAAAGAGCTTGATGCAGAATACTTGTCCATGCAGCAGTACCTTATGGATAAGGAAAAACAATATAAGAACATAGAATCACCAATTCAAAAAAAGAACTTTGAAGAAACGGTACAAAAAGATTTTAAAGTAAAAAATGATAATTTTACAAAATTAAAACTAAAAAAAGCAGAAGAAGTTGAAAACAACATAGTAAACGCAACAAAAGCCGTCGCAGCAGAAAGAAAAATTGACGTAGTACTCGATTACAGAGTAATTTTCACAGGCGGCGTTGACTTGACTGATGACGTAATATACTATCTGAATAATAATAAAAAATTCAAAAAAGAAACTCAAAAAACAAAATAAGCAGGAAAACCTCTTTCTGCAATAAAAAAATATAAATTTATATACCCACCCTGAAGATAATCCGGATGGTATAATTATTAACTACAAAAAATCGGAGTCTGAGTTGAGAATTGTTGATTTAATAGAAAAAAAGAAAAAAGGTCTTGAACATACAAAAGAAGAAATACAATATTTTGTAAATTCAATAATGGACGGTACAGCCGCCGACTATCAGATTTCGGCGTGGTTGATGGCAGTATACTTTCAGGGAATGACACTCAACGAAACAGAATATTTAACAAAAGCAATCATTGACTCGGGTGAAAGGATTGACCTGAGTGAACTGGGAACACATATTGCCGACAAACATTCAACAGGCGGCGTAGGTGATAAAATTACAATAATTTTAATACCGCTACTTGCAGCGTGCAATGTACCTATAGCAAAACTATCCGGCAGAGGATTGGGACATACGGGCGGTACCGTTGATAAATTAGAATCAATCCCCGGTTTTAGAACTGAACTTACTGTTAATGAATTAATTCAAAAAGTTAAAGACATAGGTCTGGCAATAGGTTCTCAAACAAAAAACTTAACTCCGGCAGACGGAAAACTATACGCTCTAAGGGATGTAACAGCAACAGTGGATTCAATGCCATTAATTGCCTCATCTGTCGTATCAAAAAAAATAGCCTCCGGCGCAGATTTTGTCGTACTCGATGTAAAATACGGTTCAGGTGCATTTATAAAAACTCCTGAAAAAGCCATTGAATTATCTGAACTCATGGTCGAAATTGCAAAAAGACAGGGTAAAAAATTCAATGCAGTAATAAGCTCAATGGAACAACCTCTTGGCAGAATGATTGGTAATTCGCTCGAAATAATAGAATCAATCGAGTTTCTAAAAGGTAATATGCCGGATGATTTAAAAGAGTTGACATTCAAAATAGGTATATTAACCCTTTTGCACTTGGAAATAGCAAAAACGGAAGATGAAGCTTATAAAATGCTGCAAGAAGCGATTAATTCAGGTAAAGCCCTTGAATACTTGAAAAAACTAATAAAATCACAAGGCGGAACCCCCGATGTAACAGAAAATTATAGCTTATTCAAACAACCACTGCACAGATTCGAGATAAAGTCTGAAAAAGACGGATATATTAAAAATATTGATGCATATAAAACAGCATATGCCTGCAAATTGTTAGGTGCAGGCAGAGAGAAAAAAGAGGATAATATTGACTACTCCGCCGGCGTCGAACTGAACAAAACCTATGCACAAAAGGTCAATACAAATGACACACTTGCAACCCTGTACGCTGATTCTAACGAGAAAATAGCACAAGCTATACAAATCCTCAAATCAGCCATAGAAATCGAAAACACCGAACCTAAAAAAAGGACACTCGTCTATAAAATAATATAAAAACTTATCTTGCTACCCGCCCCCACCAACACACTTCACCAATGACTTCAAAATCAAAATCAATATTTTTGGACAAATCCACCTCAAAGCTTCGGTATTTTTCATTATCCGAAACAACACGAACAGTTGTAGGCGGAATTTTTTGCAATCGCTTGGCATAAAGCTGCCCATCAATCCTTACACAGTATATTTTACCGTCATGGATTTTTGTTTTGGATAAATCAACTAAAAGGCTATCGCCACCTTCAATTGTGGGGAGCATGCTGTCACCTTGAGCAAAAATCATTTCAGTACGGTTTTTATTTATACCCAAATCCTTAGCAAGCTTCTTACTGATAGCATAAACCGCAGTCTGAGTCTCATCATAAACAGTAACCCCAAAACCCATACTAGCTGTTACACCGTCCCTGACAGGTATGTGATAACAATCTTCATCTATTGCCGAACTGTCAGTCAAAAACTTCGAACCTTGACCTGTTAAAAACCAGTTTACATTAATATGTAATATTTCAACAAGCGCATTTAAAAATTTCTGGTTCGGCGGAGCTTCATCACGCTCATAACTTCCAATTGTCCTTGCCGGAATATTGATCTTCTCTGCCAGTTTTGCCGCAGTCAGATCTAACTCCTTCTTTATCTCTTTTAATCTCTCACCGGTACTCATTTTGCCTCATTTATTAAAAATTATTACATTATATTGTAACACAGTTTGACTATATTTACATTATTATGTAAAATAATATCAAATAACTACTTCGTCATCTATCATAACATGAGTATCGCTTAGTTATTATAAAAATACATCTAATATGAATAAAGATTGAGAAATATTATGTTTTTTGACCAAACCGAAAATACATAATATTTAGCCGGAATATGTTTTATTTTAGAACTGCAATTTAATTTACACAAATTAGGACAAAGAAAAGAGGGGATAGAATGCTTAGTTACATTAAAAAGTATATTGAGCAAAAACGTTTACAAGAAGACGAAATAGCAAAAAGAAACAAAAAAGCCATAATTGACAAGATGGAAGCATACTATATAGCCGTACAAAAAGGTGAAATTGATTTTCACCCGAGATATCTGGCTGTACAAGACTATTGGAATGCCAAAAAAGCAGGCAGATTAGACAATTTAAACAGAATAAAAAGCAGAATCTATAATGACTAACAAGCTGCTTTTAAAAATGATAGATGTATTTATAAAAATTTTACAAGAAAACAATATTTGTTCTTATTGCCGTATTAATCACGATCGCGATTACAGGTGCGATAATGATGACTATTGCGCGGACTTGATATTTGACGGAGTAAAACTTTTAGCGCAAAAAGAAATGGAGGAGAACGATTAATGTACTTAACAGATGAGCAAAAAATAATAATACAAAAATTAAGAACAAATAAAAAAAATTTTGAAATAGCAGAAGAATTGGGCTACAGTCTGGCAAGCCTAAAACGAAGACTTAAAGAAATATATAGTTTATACTATGTTTCAAGCAGGCTTGAGCTGATACAAAAACTATTTCATGCAGAAATACAACTAAAAACAACTTTCAACTAAAAAAGATCCGATAAATATCGGATCCTTTTTTAATCTTTTATCGGAAGAGTAATTATGTATTGATCTTTGACGATTTCTTTTTTTACTTTTGATGTGTCAATTTTTTCAGGCAGAGTGAAACTTTGCGAAAATGAATAATCTGACTCACTATTTTTCTTACTTGTAAAATTTTCACCGCTAATGCTGACCTTATCAGATTTAATTTTTAACTTTATATTCTCAGCAGAACCGCCAAAAGGTTTTAAATCTATAATCATTTTATACTCATCATCTTTTTTGAAAGTCTGAACGCCCGACTCATTAACCGGCAGCATCAAGTTAAAACTTATAGGTTCAGAATTGAAAGAGTCAAAGAATTTGTCCTGTTCTCTCAAGACATCATCAATATTGGGAATCGGTCTTACATGGGTATAATAATACTGATGCCGCATCTGATCAACAAGATAATAAGTTGCCAAATAGCACCCCAAAAAGACTGCCGCAACGATAAGAGCAAATTTTATCCATTTATCATTGCCGGAATCACAACTATTGGATTTTTCTTTTTCTTCCATAATATTTCTCCTAAAAACTTTACGAAAAAAGCTTACACTAAACCAAAAGAAAAAGAATCGTCAATCCGGTTTTAAAAAGGACAATTTATTTTGTGTTACTCAAAACGAGTTGAATAACTTGAGCCATACGAACAGCCAAAGAGTTTCTGTCCAGAACTATTTTTTTAGCAAGTTCACACTTATTTTTTCGCTCATCAGAATTGGACAGAAAATGTTCAACTTTTGCTGGAAGATCCTCAAAAGTTTTAAGGTTATAATAAGCCATAGAATCCTTAAATTCCAACTCGATAGACGGAGTATTGCTCGCGATAACAAAAGAATCAGAAGCTGCAGATTTTAGAACAACATCAGATAACCCCAAAGAAAGTTCAATCGGATGAGAATAAAGCACAATTTTAGACTTAGAAACAATATCAGAAGAAGCATTTCCGGCATATTCAACCTTTCCTGATATATACTTACTCCAACATGCACTGCCAAATACCTTTACATTATAATCCTTCAAACTATTAATCATTTGAATTTGTTTATGCGAAGAAATCACAGGAGCAATATTTGAAAATAGCAGCAAATATTGTTCAAAATCCACTTCTAAGTTAAGACTCTCAACAAAAAGATTATAAATTTGCCAAAAAGAAAGCGCAGGGTTTTCGACAGCAATGGTATACATATCAGACATTAGCTTAAAGACAAACTCTGGCATACAAGATTTCAACTCATTCATTTTTTGATCAATATCAACAATTTGCCCGTAAGAAATAATATCAAACTCTTTATCACAGGGGATTGATTTTGAAAAGTCCAATCCGCAAGGCAAATAACCATGCTTTATCTTCGGGAAGAACCTGCCAATTGGTTCCGTATCGCAAGGTGTCGGAGTAAGCAGAATAAATTTATCAAATGCAGCAAACTGTTCAATAATATCAATATTAGATAAAAAAACAGAGTCCTTGCTCCACATGATGTTAGCAATCCCCTTATTCATACTCTTTTGCCAATGCGGCAAACCCGCGGAATCAAATCCGATCGTCAAACTCGGCAAAATATTTTTCTCAACACATTCAGAATACAAACAAGCACTAACACCATTTTGTCTTATAGCATTCACCAAAGCACCTGCATCACCATCATCCGGTTTGGAACTATGAACACCAATGAGTAAATCTTCTTTTTTCATCTTAAACTTCCTGTACAAAAGTTAAATAACATGTCCTATTTATAACATATAAATCACTAAGAACACAATCTGAAAGAACGTTTAACAATGCTTCTTTTATTTTGAAAAAAGTCCTCCTCACACACAAACAAATCGCTCAATCTGTCATACTTCATCAAAAACATTAAAATACAGACATTCAACACAGGACTTAAAAGTGCAACTCTATGTTCTGCAAGGAACTCACCGAAGTCATTACCAATATAAGATATATTAGACAAATTTATTGCAACACGCCTTTTATGACCGACAGAAGAAATATAATTTCTTAACTCGACCAACAACCTATCAGATATCCGATCTGAATGAATATCAATAATATAAGTATTATTCACTTCCTTGATTTTTAGCGTCATCCTTGATTATTACCGCTTAAATCCCTACAAATATATACTAACAATATTGCAAATTAAAGATATTGTAATAAAGTACAATATTAATAATACTTTAGTTATACGAATTTTTGCCGTCAGAATCATAAAGCGAAGCACGCGCATTAGATAAATCCTGGATTTGCTCCTCATAATCAGCGGATAATAACTCATCAATAGAGTTCCTAAGCAAATTTAAAGAATTCAATATATTTTCACGATTATATTTTAGCATATCAGAAGCCATAGAGGTATTAGACATAGCCAATCTGGTCATATCTCTAAAACCGCTTGCTGCAAGGTTAAGCGCAGATACATTCCCCAAAACCGATTTCATTAGACCTTGAGCAACAATCAAAGGCATATGACTAATTAATGCCGCAGATTCATCATGCTCTTGCGGCGACATAAAAATTGGTTTTGCACCGGTTTTTTCGATAATACTAACGAGAAGCTCAACATCCTCAGAAGATACATTGTCAGAAGGAGTAATCACCCACTTTGCCCCCTGAAACAATTGAGGAAAAGAAGCATTAAAACCGGATTTCTCAGTACCTGCCATAGGATGAGTACCAATAAACTTATAAGGATGCACATCCTTCATAACAAATGATTTCAAGCTGCACACATCTGCAACAATAGTATCCGGCAACAATACAGAATCTAACTCCTTTAATACAGACGGCGTATGCTCCATAGAAGAACATACAAATACAATATCACAATTGGATAAAATACTTATATCAGAAGAACAAGTTATCCCCATTTTGTCTATTGAATGCAATGTGTCAGAATTTTGACTTACCGCAAACAACTTTTCATCGCTTAAAGCCTTTAACAAAGACCCACCAATCAGCCCCAAAGAATAAATGCCAATATTCATATCATCTCCATTTAGATTCATAAGAGTATATTAACACATAATATTAAGTTTTATTTAGCAATTTGCACAGAGCGTTAAAAACTGCAATAATGACGGTATTAATAGTCTAACCATTCCTTTCTTGACTTATGCGGCTCACGAAGTCGCTTTTTATTTGGATAAAAGAGATTAAAGCATAAAAAAAAGGCATCCTGTCAGGATGCCTGCATTAGCTTACTAGCTGCGACCTAAGTAAGTCAGGGTTTGCATGACCTGAGACGCCGCATCGAAGACACGGCTATTTGCCTCAATCATTCTCTGTGAAACAACCATATCAGCAAACTGTTCTGCCAAATCCACGTTAGATCCTTCATACTCACCGGTATTTACAACACCGAAAGCACCGGAAGAAATTGCACCAAACATAGTCATACCTGAATTGGCACCTTCACGGTAAGCATTGCTACCAACTGCAATCAAACCTTCTGGGTTAACAACGCTTGCCATTTGAAGTTGGAAGTTTGCCGGAACAGCCACGCCCTCAGGAACAACCAGATCCGCACCTGTGATTGTAACTGCCGGATTACCTGTAGTATATTTAAATACCATCTGCGTAGGGTCATCCGGATTTTGCATAACAGACAATTTATCACCATTTGCATAAGTTACTTCCAACGTTCCGTCTTCATAAATATCTACGTTTGTTGCTTTTTGAGCAATAGTCATATCCGTACCCAGATTGACTTCCTGATGGTAATGAGCAACCTTTGAAGTAAATTCATGAGTTGTTTGGTTTTCAGTAAGTTTCATATCTGTAACAAAATTGGAAGTACCATTGTTAAAAGCAACAGATGCATTGGGATCATCTTGAGTAATAACAAGCTTACCATCTACAACACTTGCACCCACGCCATTAACAGCATCGATGTCTGCCGCAATCGAATTAAGAGTACTTGCATCAGTAACAGTAATCTCAGTTTCAGCACCATCAACATTCACAGTGAATGTACCCGGGGTGACATTTACATTACCGTTCAACTCACTAATAGGCAACGTACCCGCATTAGCGGCAGGAGTCGTTGTAGGTTGAATCAAGGTAGGAATTTTCACTGGTGTCTTGCTGGTAGTAGTACCTAGCTGGGAATCAGTACCGATTGCCTTATAACCATTCGGGAGAACAAGATATCCATCAGCATCGATACTAAAATTACCTGCTCGTGTCAAAAGAGTTTCCTCACTCGGCGACAATACAGTAAAGAAACCATTACCTTTAATACTCATATGAGTACTTATACCTGTTGTGACAGCAGAACCGCCGGTAAAATCTCTAGTGATTGAAGAAACACGAACACCTGTTCCGACCTGTCTGGGGTTAATACCGCCAATAGTATTACCCGGAGCCGAACCGGATGAAAGAGTATTGTAGTAGATATCTGCAAAATCTACTCTTGATTGTTTAAAACCGACTGTATTCATGTTTGCAATGTTGTCGGCAACAACATTAATTTTAGTCTGACCTGCGTTTAGACCGGTCATTGCGCTGTAAAATGCTTGTGACATTTATCCTCCCGAATTTATTTAACTACTATTATTATCCGTAACATCAACTTTGTACTACATCACCACGGGTTCCGAGCTCCGTTTCGGAACCGCATTAAGTTGTTTCATTACCTCCTTCTGCACCGGAATCTGTATTAGTATCACCTGCTGCAGTTGTACCATCTGCAACATTTACAACCAGACCTAACGGGTATTCTTCTCCGTTAACCGTAACTGTTGCATATGAGCTGGTAAAATTCGCAGAAGTAACCGTTCCGGTGATAGTTTTGGTTGAATCATCCGGATCAACCAATGTAACCTCCTTACCCACCAACGAAGTAGCCTGCATTATCATATTACTCGTTGTAAGAGTTTCATTCATCTTCTGCAACTCACTGATTTGGGTAAATTGAGCTTGTTGAGCCAGCATTTGACTATTATCCATTGGATTCAAGGGATCCTGATTTTTAAGCTGTTCTATCATCAACATTAAGAATGCATCTTGATCCAGTTCTTGAGAAGGTCCGCTTGCCTCTTTTTCTGCTAACTTTTGTTGAGCAGTTGCATTTTGTAAATTTAATAAATCTTGTGTTGCTTGAATTGACATTTTATACTCCCCTTATACCTTATAATCTATTTTTCCATTGTGAATAACCTGAGATTCAACTTGCTCAGTATCCACATCGGCAATATCTTCTTGAAATTCCGCACCATCCGTATAGCTTCCGTTATTTTCGTTCTGAGAAGTTTTACTCTGGCGGGAATCTTGAAAAGATTGCTGATCCAACTGATGGCGTTCAAAATCCATTGCATTATTCGCGGCGCTGTTTGTATATTCGACCTTTATATTATTCACATTCACACCTTGAGAACCCAATTGATTCTTCAAGGTTTCCATATTCCGCTCTAATAACTCCTTAACCTGAGGATTTTCAGTTTGCATTCTGGCTATGATTCCGTCATGTGAATTTATAACCTCTAAATGAATACGACCCAAATTCTCCGGATTAAGTGCAATTGTAACCTTATTTGTTGAAGTTTGATGAAATTCTGGCAAACGAGAATTTATTTGATTCATAATGTCAGACCGATTGAGTTCTTTGGGCATGTTTTGTACTAAAGAAGCATTAGTACTATTGGAAGCTACTGAAGAAGACGCTTTATCCAATTGAACAGCAAAATTATTATTCAATGAAGCATCTTGCGAATCAGCATTCAAAAGACTCATTTTTATTATTTGTTCACTGGCATCACCTTGTGCAAGGGAACTGCCCATTGAATTAGAACCGGTAGATTTTGACTCTAAAACTTTTACCTCCATATTTTCAAGGGCTTGCAAATTCGCAATTCCATTATCCTTAGCACGTGAGGACAGATCTTGCGTATTTTGAATAACACTCTCCTTAACTGCAGCAGCAACACGTTCAGATGCTTTGAGAGTCGGATTTTCAGCCTCCGCCTCAGATTTAATCGATGTTGGAATAAGGGTCTCTTGTGATTGTTTTGTCTGTTCTGTTTTTGATGATACAAGTTCAATATCTTGTTTTTGTTCACTCACAGCAGCAGCGATTGCACCGGTATTCGCAGAATCTACAATAACTTTTGCTTTTAGGTTAATTTTGTTTTGCTCGGAATTTGTTTGCTCAACAGCTAGTTCAGAATTTTGTACATTTGTTTGAGAATTTGATTGAGAAGCAACTTGCGAAACTGTCTGTAAATTTGATGCATCCAGACCCAAAATGGCAGCATCCGCCATCGAAGAAGAAATCAACTCTGTTTCATCATCAGACTCCGCATTTTCATCATCAATAGTTCCACTATCACTCAAATCACTATCGACAGTTTCATCACCAGCTGAGCTGTCATCAATCGTTTGTTCATCAGTTACGGTTTCAGAATCATCTTTTTGCAATTCTTGTATTGATGAATCACCAATATTGTTCAAAGAGGGACTCTCGCTTGCCGACACTGTAGTATCTTCCGTTATAATATTCTCCTGCTCAACATCGATAGATATTGAAGAACTGTTATTGGGAACTAAAATTGTGCTATCAACTTCAGAAAAATCGACATTAGCTATTATTGACTCATTAACAGATGTTTGCGCAGCAGAATCGCTTAAAATATCAGTGTCCTGCGTAACTTGTATTTCTTCATCAACTGTATCTAATAGTGCATTGTTAGAATCAGCATCAATAGACTCCAAGTCCGCATCAGCAGCCGGAATCGGAAATTTAACAACATTATCATCTGAGACACTGCCACTGGTAGAAGATTCACCACCCTCAGCTTCACCAATTAAAGCACCGGCTTCATCAAGAATCTTGGTAAATGCAGACTCATCAGACAATAAATCACAAGATGCAGACCGCTCAACCGATGTCTCCGGCTGAGTAGATTGTATTAAATTTAAAATACTTGTAGTTACTGCACTCATGTCCTTTTGCCTTATGCGATCCTGTACCTCGATGAAGCTATATCATCAAGTTCTTTTCTTTGTGCTTGTTCAAAGTTGAAGTAATATGTCTTTTGCTGTCTTTCTTTGAGCTTTTCAAGCACTTTTTTCTCTTTTAATACCTCGTTTACCTCATGTCGTTTTACGGCAAGAAGCTTTGTTATGTTATTCACAACCACTTTCTGGTTGGATATATCAACAATAAGCTTGTTAATAAAATCCTTGTATCTTTGTATTTCAACAAGATTTAAGTCGTTACCGCACTTATACACGTCAATAAGAGCGTCACTAATTTCTTTTTGATAATTCTCCAGCTGTGACTGCTTATCAATAGCCTCTTGCAAACTTCGCTGAACTTTAGCAAGTTCCAGAAGCTTTTCTTCCAGAAGCTTTTCCTTCATGTTAAGGATTACCTGTAATCTAAATTTAAATTTTTTCAAAACCCGCCTCTTTTGTTTGCATAGCAAACACTTATAAATTTATAAAAAGTCTATATTATAAATTTAGAGTACTACATGGTAAAAGGTTCCTCTATCCTCTAAAAAAATGAATTTTTATATACTAAAGTTACAAATAAAAAAATAGCCTCACAAACCCTCAGCAAAACTAGCAAATTTTATTCTTTACATGTTTTGTACCACAACACTAAGAAAGAAAAGGATGGTCTCTGTGAATACGCAATACACAAAAAATTGGGTAAACTGCAACTTAATACACTACAAGGCGCTAATTAAAGATATTCCGCAAGCAAAAGAACTGTCTAAGCTCATAAATGAAAACTCCGTCACAGATATGTGTGTAAAAAGAGAGCAAACAAAAGACGGATTGAAATCAATACTAAAACTGGATAAAATTGATTCCGGCTTATTAAAATCGATTTACGTTACAATGAACATAAAATAAAAAAAGAGCCCCTAAGGGCTCTTTTTTCTTAATATTAGTCGTCCAAAGCAGCAACACCCGGAAGAATCTTACCTTCGATAAATTCTAAAGAAGCACCGCCGCCTGTAGAAATGTGAGAGAAGCAATCTTCACCCATTCCGTATTTTTTAGCAGCAGCAACTGTATCACCACCGCCCAAAACACTTATGGCACCGGATTTAGTTGCTTCGCAAACAGCTTTTGCAACAGCTTTTGTACCTTCAGTAAATTTATCAATTTCAAAAGCACCAACAGGACCGTTCCAAAGGATTGTTTTTGAATTTTTTATCACATCATCAAATGCCTTAATAGTTTCAGGACCTGCATCGACACCCTCCCAACCGTCGGGGATTTCATTCACGGGTACAACTTTTACATTTGCATCGTTAGAAAAATCGTCGGCAATAACAACATCTTTTGCCATTACCAGCTTAACGCCTTTTTCCTTAGCTTTTGCTTCAATTTTCTTTGCAGTTTCAAACTGGTCGTCTTCGCAAATAGAATTGCCGATTTTGCCGCCGTTTGCTTTAACAAACGTATAAGCCATACCTCCACCGATAATCAAATTGTCAACTTTATCGATAAGGTTTTCCAAAACACCAATCTTTGTAGAAACTTTCGCACCACCAACAATCGCAGTAAACGGACGTACAGGTTTTTCCAATAATCCGCCCAATGCATTGAGTTCTTTTTCCATCAACAACCCTGATACAGCAGGTTTAAGAATTTTAGCAATTTTAGCTGTTGAAGAATGGTTTCTGTGAGCTGCACCAAATGCATCATTTACATAAAAATCACCCAACTTAGCCAATTTTTCTGCAAATGCCATATCATCGTCTTTTGCTTCCTCTGCCTTATAAAATCTTATATTTTCAAGGAGCGCAACCTGACCGTCTTGGAGTTTATCAACATAAGCCTGAGCTTCTTCCAATGAGGGAATGAATACCACTTCTTCATTGAGCACTTTTGATAAATATTTTGCAACCGGAGCAAGACTAAATTCCATATTTTTTTCACCCTTAGGTCTGCCCAAATGCGCCATCAAAACTACTTTTGCACCTTTATCTTTAAGAAAATTAACCGTCGGCAAAATTGCTCTGATTCTTGTATCATCAGTAACATTCTTGTTTTCATCCATCGGAACGTTCACATCTACACGAACCAGTGCTTTTTTACCTTTGATGTCACCTAAATCTTTTACTGATTTCTTCATAAAACACCTCTTTTTGTTTAATCCATACATTGTTATTTTCTAAAAAACATGATAATTAGTAAAGGTTTTAATAAAAACTGGCGAA
>CASEVT010000074.1 GCA_949291445.1 uncultured bacterium
GCAAATTCTTATCCATAACATCCATTTACTTGTAACACTCATAACTTAATAATATAATAACATTACATAGTTATTTTAGAAATAGTATTAAAAGAGGATAATTCATGGGAATAGATGGTTTTTCCTTATCGAACTTAAATTTAAACCTCAACAAGACCTCTGCGGCAATGGCATCGGAGGCAGATGTTATAGCACTGCAAGGTAATGAAAGCCAGATAAAAAGTGTAGACGGAACCTCAAAAAAGCAAAAAGCTGCAAGAAAAGATAAAGACTCAGGCTTTGGAGGAACTGTCATACTACCGGGTGACGAAGAAGAACTGCAGCCTGCCCAAAAGAAAAAGAAGTCACAAGAAAAAAAAATTGAACTAAGCGATGAAGAACTGGAAAAATATCATTTTAGATTAAACAAAGAGCACATGATTGAAGTTTTTGATTCGGATACCGATGAGATAATAAGGACAGTCACACCGGAAGATGCAGCTATTGTTTTGATGAACATATCAGAAGTTCCTGGGATTATTTTCAACAAAAAAATATAGTGCACACAAATTCAAAAGCCAAACTTTTATTCACATGCATAAAAAAAAGAGACCTTTCGGTCTCGCTAATTTGTTGAGTATCGTCTAATAAAAATTCTTCTCTACCTCTCAATATATAATGCCGTCTAGACGGACATTTTAACCATTTTTGCTTTTTTAAGATTATCTTTCAAACCTTTAGCCAAGTCCTCACGACCGTTTTTTTCATAGATCTTTGTTATAGACTCTAAGAATTTCATACTGTCAACATTAACAGAAGCTTCCTGACGAACGGCAGGTTGAACCGGAATTGTACCCATAACTGGACGTACCGGCTCACTTACAGGCAACATCCGTGAATAATCATTTTGAGATTGAATACCGGAAGGCGGCTGCATAGAAAGATTTCTTCTTTCAACAACGGGCTTGCGCGCAATACCTGAAACACCGGTTCTGTGTTGAGTCAAATTGTTAGTCATATACGGATTACGCTGGCTCTGTCTGTAAGCATTCATTCCATAATTCGCTTGAGCACCGCTCATATAAGAATCGACAGTTTGAACACGAGCAGCAACAGGAGCGGACATTCCCTTTGCCAATGCCAGTTCTCGCTGGAGTAACGGATTTCTGTGACCGGATGACAATCCTATTTGCTGAACGGATGAAGACTCTCTTTTGGGTCTAAACATTAAGAATGCAGCACCTACTAAAATTGCAAACACAAAAAATATTCCGATAAACTTTGCCTGTTGACCGTTTAGAAAATCTTTAAGGGTAACAAGCATATCACGACTTATGTTCATTCTGGTCAACGCTTCATTAACTTGCGGATTGGATGTTTGATCTTCTTGAACAAGCATTTTTCCTGAATAAACAGGTGAATAACTGTTGACCGGCGGATTCAACTCGATTGATTCCTCTTCTGATTGAACAACCGGTAACGTCTTAATCTCTTCAAAATATATTTTGCTTGAGGAAATCCCCTTACCTTTTAATGTAATTTTTAAATCTTGTTTAGCAATAGGTTGAATTGTGACATTGTCGATATTGGAGACATTGTTATAAACAGTGTTTAAATCCTCTGCCGGCTGAACATCCTTAAGCTCTATAGACATTTTGTCAGGAGAATTGACAACTTTTTTCATCTGCGCCGGCGATTCGGACTTTAACACAATATTATAGCCCTGTGTATCAGCATTAATCTGCACTTCCGAAAGAGTGTTAGCATAAGCACCCATAGTAGTACTAATTGCCAGAAACAGCGCCAAACCTGATATTTTTTTCAAAAAGCAAATGCTCATATTCTACAAATACTCCCCAAGAGTTTACTCAACTTTTATGTCTTAACTACAAACCAAGCATATCGTTTTCAAAAAGCAAAAACATCAATCCATAGGTCAAATATTCCATATTGACCATCTGGTCAATATACTTGAAAAAAATTTAGTACCGCAGTGCTGATTCCCTAAAAAAGAAAATAATAATACAAAATGTTACATTATTATAAAAATTATGCTATTTGATATAGGAAATATGACCTTTTGATGTATAATTAGAGTTAGACACATCATCTTAAAATAGAAATGTAAAAGGAGAAGTTATGGCAAGAATACTGGTATCAATGCCTGATGAATTTTTGAGCAAGATAGATCAGGTTGCTGATGACGAACAACGCACCAGAAGTGAATTGGTAAGAGAAGCGCTTCGCAGCTACATAAAGCGTTCAAAACTTCCAAACCCGCAAAAAGCAGTAAACAACGCAAAAATATTGGAAGAAATTCTGGACTAAAGATTACAACAAGGAGCCTGAATGGAAACACTTGCAATTATACCCGTTAGGGGGGGCTCGAAAGGTATTCCGGGTAAAAATATAAAATTACTGGCAGGGAAACCGCTTGTTTCATATACTATAGAAGCATCCTTAAAATCTAAATACATAACAAGAACTGTCGTTTCAACCGAAGACTCAAAAATAAAGCAAGTAAGTCTGTCTTTTGGTGCGGAAGTTGTTGACCGTCCTGTCGAACTTGCGCAGGATGAAACCAAAACGGCACCTGTATTGCTAAATGTTGTTGAACAGCTGGAACAGGTCAACTACAGACCCGATGTTGTTGTGTTGCTTCAAGCAACCTGTCCTTTGAGAGATTCAAAACAGATTGATGAAGCATTTGAGTTGTTTTTAAATTCCGATTGCGACTCGGTATTTGCAGCACGCAGGATAGGTACAACTCACGCTTACTGGAGGAAGAAACAGGACGGAACGTTTGACTGCCTTTATGACTACAGACACAGACCAAGAAGGCAGGATACTGACCTGCATTTGCCATTGTTTTGTGAAACAGGGGCAACATATATAATCAAGACTGATGTTCTAAAAAAAGTTAAAGATTTTATCGGTGAAAAGCCGGAACTGTATCTTGACGGTGCCTCGGGAGATATTGATACAATTGATGATTTCAATGCAATTGAGCGTGTAATTCTGGAAAGATTGCAGGGTCAAAAATGAAAAAGATTTTATACTCTGAATTCAATCAAATTGGAGGAATACTGGATTCCGTTTTGAAAGGCTCCTCATTGCAGTCAGGGTTAAAAAAAACCACTCTTCGCCAATTTTGGGGCAAAATAGTTGGCAAAAAATTTGAGAAAGTTTCAAAACCAGAATCTATACAAAAGAACTTGCTAATCGTCGCCTGCGCAAACTCTTTTGTTACGAGCGAATTAACAATGTTTAAGCTTGATATATTAAAAAAACTTTCGCCATACACAAAGTCATTGAATATAGATATAAAGGACATTGTTTTTTCGCACAAAATCTGGAAAGATGAAACAGAAACAGAAAATAGTACAAATGCAGAAACACAAGAGCACTTTTTTACAGACCCTGATTCAATTGACTACGAATCAATAGAGCTTGATGAAAATGAGCTTGATTCAATCAAAAATTGTGTAAGCAGAAACACTTTTGCAACAGAAGAACAGCGCAAAAGAATGTATGACGCAATAGTGAAAGATTTAAAATACCAAAAATATACAAACGAAAAAAACGGTAAGTCAGAGTAATTTATATTATTTAGGTCGGGATTCTATATAAAGGTTCATAAATTCGACATCGTCATAATCTATATATGCCATTTGAAAGAGGTTCACCCCGCATTTTATGGTAACTTGATTATCCTGATTACACTTAACAAGGTTAGAAGGCAGCTTAATTTGTTGATTGTCACCGTTTAATTGAAGCTCGGCAATTTTATTACCGTTAAAATAGATCTCAGGCGCAGAGGCATAGGCGGTTGTAACCTTAGACTGCCCCATATCCCGTGCCATTTTTGTATCAATACCAATGACTGAGCCGATTATCAGGTAAAGTTGTTCATTGTTAGCAGAACGTTTTATCGGGAAGACTTTTGTATAATAAGGTCCTATTGCTTTTACCCTGAATTCACCGGCATTGGCTGAGTTTTCAGAATAGTTGTCGTCACCGATATGGTACATATCTTTGTCTATAACAATATCGTGAGGATTGGTTTTTTCAATCCCGATGACAATGGGTTTAGAAAAAGTTGCCCCGTCCACGGTAAGAGAAAAGGGTTTATATCCGTCCTTATCAACGGACATAATTGTGGGTGCATCAACTTTTGCACCAAGTTCAAACCGGCCTTGTGAATCGGTTTGCGTATGATAGCCCTTCGATGGCAGGGTAACTTTTGCCGAACCGATCGGTTGACCGCTTTGAGAATCAATGACTTGATTTGAATTTCCATAGCCGTTTTTTTGAATATTACCGCTGATTGCAGACCATGCCGGAGCGCAGAATGTACAAATAAGTAGAAAACTGATTAAAATTTTCATAAAATTCACCCCTTCTGTATAAATCTTATCTAATATTAAAAAAAGAGCTATAACCCAAAAAGGCTACCACAAGCGGGCAATCAGCAAAAAGTCAATTTTTCATGAGAAATTGTTTTTAATATAATATAGTGGAAGATGAAGGAAGAATTAGTATGACCTTTGATTATGAAAACATAGCCATAGGTACGGACATAGAAGAAATTGACAGATTTGAAAAATACTGTGACAGCGAAATTTCTCCGTTACTTAACAGAATATACACAAAACCAGAACTGGAATATTGCTTCAAAACAAAATACGGAGCAAAACGTTTGGCAGCAAGATACTGTGCAAAAGAAGCCGTTTATAAGGCGATGTGCGGTTTTGGAATAAAAATAGTCAACCTGAGTGAAATCGAGGTTTATCACGACGAAATGGGCGTGCCTCAAATAAGGTTGCTCAATGAATATGATTCAAAGTTCAAATTCAAAATCTCATTATCTCACTCAAAAAGCACAGCCATAGCTCAGGTAATAGCTTTCAGAATAAAAGAAAAGCAAAAATCTATTTTCCGCAAAAAGTGCAGTGACGGGACTTTGAGATTTTTAATTCTTTAAAAGTCATTTTTGCACCGTCAAAAAACAGGATTCTGTCGGTTAACAAACCGTCAAGATTGAGAAGCAATTTTAAGACTTGCAGCGATTGAATCGAACCGATGGTTGACACAGCCGGACTGACAACTCCTTTTTCTTCATAACAATTTTCATCCGGCGCACCAAAAACGCAACCCAGACAGGCTGTTTTTTTCGGAATAACAGTCAAAACCTGACCGCAAAAACCTGATACACCACCGTGAACTAAGGGGATTTCCAGATTTATACAAATTTCATTAAGAAAGAACTTTGATTTATACCCGTCAACGCAATCCACTATTAAATCATAATCCTTTACAATTTCCTTATAGTTTGATTTGTCAAGATACGATTTATACTTACTAACCTGAATATCGGGATTATAATTTTGAATCCATAAAGCAGCAGAATCAACCTTGGAGCTTCCAAGATTTTGAATATTATGGATAAATTGCCTGTTCAAATTTGACAGTTCAACATAATCCGGATCCACAATCCCGATAAACCCAACCCCCAAAGAAGAAAGATTAGCAATAACAGAAGACCCCAAACCACCGGCACCGACAACAAGAACTCTTGAATTTAAAAGCCTGACTTGTCCGTCCTCACCGATTTGCGGTATTGCTGTATTTCTGACATATCTTTGCATAATTGTTAATATAAATACAAATTCACCACTAATGATAATGAATTATAGTACAATAAACAGAAAGAAGGAATGGTAAATGAAAAAAATAATTATCTGCATAATTATTTCTCTGTTAAGTATAAATGTTTGTTTTGCCGAAACGGTAATTTACAATGTGAAAACACATAAAATACATAAGCCAAGCTGCGCAAGTGCAAAGAGCTGCACAACGAATTGCATAAAAATAGATAAAAAAGAAGCGCAATTACGTGGCGGAGTGCCATGTAAAAATTGCGGAGGTTAGTTAATTATGAAAACCGAAGAAGAAACAATCCTTGAAAAAGAAAGAATAAAATGTGAGCACTGCCAAAAATGTCCGCTTGGCAAAACCCGTACAAAACTGGTATTTTCCGCAGGAGTCCCAAACAACAAAATAATGCTTATAGGTGAAGCCCCTGGATACTGGGAAGATCAAAAAGGAGAGCCTTTCGTAGGCAAAGCCGGACAATTGTTGGATAAGATTTTGGGGTGTGTCGGTTTTTCAAGAGAAAAAAACATATATATTTGCAACACACTAAAATGTCGACCGCCTGACAACAGAAATCCGCTTCCCGAAGAAAAAGAAGCTTGCAGAGAATATCTTGATACACAGATTAATACCCTGAAGCCAAGAATTATACTCCTATGCGGAGCGGTGGCGGTACAATCATTTATAAAAAATGCATTCGGGATAACAAAAATAAGAGGTCAATGGTTTGACGGACCTCATAATTCCAAAATGATGCCGATTTTTCATCCGTCATACCTGCTCAGGAACGACTCCAGAAAGAAAGGAAGCCCCAAGTGGTTAATGTGGCAGGATATTCAAGAAGTAAGAAAGTTGTACGATTCTTTGCAATAAAAATTTTTTTTTGCATCTATTTCTGCTAATATAATAATAAAATGTACTGTAGTAATAGAAAGCCCGTAATGAGTAAATTTTCAAAAAGAGGAGAAAAAGAATACAACGCTTTTCGCAGATTTTTTCAGTTTCTGGTATGTAACTGTGTTTTTGGCAGTTACGTTAAGTGTTTGTACAATTTTAAAGTAGAAGGCAAAGAAAATATCCCGAAAAATTCGAGATTTCTGGTTGCCGCAAATCATATATCAGGAAAAGACCCTTTTATTCTCCCGTTTGCATTAAATATACCTATTGCCTTTATGGCAAAAGAAGAACTCTTTGAAAAGTTTTTTTCAAGAACACTTATGGATTTTTGCGGGGCATTTTCAGTAAAACGGGATAAGGTTGCAGTTTCAACAATAAAAACAGCATTGTCAATCAAAAATACAAATTGGACATTGGGGATTTTTCCTCAAGGTACAAGAGACGCATCAGAAAAAGTTGAAAAAATAACAAAAGGATTCGCTACCTTTGCTAAAGTCACAAAATCAGATATTTTACCAATCGCTATAATCGGCTCGGACAAAGATCCCAAATGGCCGTTTAGTAACGAATTAACAATAAAAATTGGAGAAATTATTCCGTACTCTGATAATATAGAAGATATGATGACCCAATGGTGCGCTTCAATCTCCAGTTTAACCGGTAAAAATTACAAACTGGCAGAACTCTAAAACACAACTAGTCTGGGGGTAAGTATGAAAAAAAATTATGCACGCAGATATACAAACGAATTTAATATAATTAGAAGATGTTTTCAACTATTTTGGATTCACACTGTAGCTATACCTATATTCGCTATATTTTATCGATACGAAGTCCAAGGCAGAGAAAATATACCGAAAGACAGAAAATTTATTGCCGCCGCAAATCATATATCCTATTTTGACCCGTTCATTGTATCAGCGGCACTGAAAAGACCAATTGCATATATGGCGAAGAAAGAATTATTTGAACAAAATAAATTCATGACATTTATGATGGATTATCTTGGAGCGTTTGCCGTAAATAGAGAAAAACTCGAAGTCTCAACTCTTAAAACAGTCAAGGATATTTTTAAATCGAAATGGTACCTTGGAATATTTCCTCAAGGCGGTATAAGAAAAAATAAAACAATCGAAAAAATTAACAAAGGATTTGCAGTAATAGCAAAAGCAGCAAAATGGGATATATTGCCGGTTTCTATCACAGGATGTGAAAAATATAACTGGGTTCCGTTTAAGGGTAAACTTATTGTGAAAATAGGCAAACCTATCTCCTATGAATTGCCGGAAGAACAGTTGATTGAAGTCTGGGGAAAGGAAATTGCCGTGATGAACGGATACAAATATGTTGAATCAACCCCCGACGATAATATTAATGAAGAAACAAACAACTTCGCTAACACTTAAAAATTATATACTTGCAAATTTTTTTTCAATTAAACTATACTAAAATAAAATACAACACTCATAAAGGAGAATGTAATATGACAATGCGTTTTGATGCCGGTGAAATAATTACAGCAATGGTTACCCCGATGACCGAAGACAGAAAAATAGATTTTATATCTTTGGAAAAACTTGTTAACCACCTTATAGAAAACGGCACTGACGCAATTTTAGTAGCGGGAACGACCGGTGAATCACCTACGTTGACACATGCAGAAGAGGTTGAGATTTTTAAATTTGTAAAAGAAAAAGCGGCAGGTCGCTGCAAGCTTATCATGGGCGCAGGTTCCAACTGCACAATCACTGCAATACAAGCAACAAAAAATGCCGAAGAAGCAGGCGCAGACGCAATTCTATCCGTAGTCCCATATTACAATAAACCATCTCAAAAAGGATTGTTGGAGCATTTTGGTGCAATTGCAAAATCAACGGATTTACCGATAGTCTTATACAATATTCCGGGAAGAACAGGCATAACAATGAATCCTGAAACAATTGCACAACTGGCTGAAAATTATAAAAATATTTTTGCCGTTAAACAAAGTCTGCCTAACATGGATATAATTACAGAAACGAAAAAATGCTGCCCTGAAGGATTTCTTATTTACTCAGGTGACGACAGCCTTACACTACCTATGATGTCCGTCGGTGCGTATGGCGTAATTAGCGTTGCATCACACATCATCGGACGAGAAATGAAATCTATGATAAACCTCTTTAAATCAGGTAGAACTTCAGAAGCAACCGAACTTCATCTGAAATTGTACCCATTGTTCAAAAAAATATTCATGGCACCCAATCCGGTTCCGGTTAAACAGTGCCTCGCAAAAATGGGATTAATGAAAAATTTTGTACGTCGACCGCTTGTTGAACTGGATGAGGATGAAAAGATTTCTTTATATGGTGTGTTGGATAATTATATAAAATAAAATTGAACAAATTTGAAATAAAATCGTTCTATACTATATATAGGTGTAAATACGACACAATCAAGACAATATATTTTAAACAATATTGATATATACTGGAGACCAAGGAGATAATATGAAAAAATTTTTTATAACACTATTCACATTAATAATAGGTTTATCAGCTAATGCAGCGGTTACGGCAGATCAAGCATTGTCGTTTTTTTCTAAATATATCGAAGCGGCAAACACTTACAGCGAAGATATTATAGGTTTTTATTCACCTGATGCAAAAATAATAAGAGTAGTAGTAAAACCGGACGGAACAAAAGTTACCGCTGACACGAACATGAAAAAATATGCCGAACAAATGAGAATTGGCGCAAATCTTGCTAAAATGAGAAAATATAAAAACTTTTATACAGACAGAAAAGTCACCAAAGTCGGCAATGATTACAAAATCACCTGCCTGCGACAACCTTCAACAAGTGAATACAAAATCCCCGCATACTTTGTAATCGGCGAAGATGCAAACGGAAAACTAAAAATTAAAGAAGAAATGATGTACACTAAAAATCAGGCTTTTCTTAAATTTATCAAAAAATAACAGATAATAGAGCTTTTTAATTAATTATCCGTTTAAAAATCGAATTTTATATCTTGCGATTTTAATATAAAATCGCAAACTTCTCTTACAGCGCCTCGTCCGCCATTTTTAGAAGAAACAAATTTTGCAACCTGCAAAACCTCATCAACAGCATCAGCAGGAGCGCAAGGCAACCCGACAACTCTTAAAACGCACAAATCCGGCAAATCATCGCCAATATAAGCGATTTGCTCGGGCAGCAAATTGAATTCCTCCATAAACTCGTTCAAAGCCGTAATTTTATTTTTCTGCCCCTGAAACAACTTAGTAATACCCAAATTTTCAGCACGGTATTGAACAGTACCGTTTTGACGTGCAGTAATAATACACGTCTTAAATCCTGAACGATTTAACATGACAATCCCCTGCCCATCTTTAGCATTGAAAGTCTTATACTCTTTACCATTTTCGTCAAAGGTCAAAGAACCGTCAGTTAAAACCCCGTCAACATCCATAACAAGAGCCCTAATCTTAGATGCACATTGTTGAATTAACCCCTGCTCCACTATGCAATCCCCTTTTTCAATAGATCATGAATATGCACAAGCCCAATAGGTTTTTTGAAACTATCACAAACAACCAAAGAAGTAATCGAGTGTTTCTCCATTATATGTAAAGCCTTAGCGGCTAGATCCGACGCCTGAACGACTTTAGGATCTTGAGTCATAACGTCACGAGCAAGTAAATTTGCAGTAGAATCATATTTCAAAAGCGTTCTTCTGATATCACCGTCAGTCAAAACACCAAGCATACTACCTGAGTCATCAACGATAATCGCACAACCCAATTTCTTATCCGAAATAAATTGTATAGTATCATGAAAACTTTTAGCCGCATTGATTATAGGCAACCTGTCACCGGTAATCATCAAATCGGAAACCTTATACAAAACACCTTTACCCAACGCACCGGAAGGATGGAACATCAAGAAATCTTCCTCAGTAAACCCTCGTTTTTTAAGAAGGCATATAGCCATAGCATCGCCCATTGCCAAAGTCGCCGTAGTACTTGCGGTAGGTGCCTTGCCCAGAGGACAAGCCTCCTTATCAACAGAAATATCAATAGTTACATCACTTTTTTGAGCGAGAGTAGAATTCATTTTTCCGGTCATCGCAATCATAGGTACACCGAAGCGCTCGATTAACGGTAACAAATTCAACAGCTCAGCTGTTTCACCGCTATTTGATATAGCAACAACAACATCATCACGAGTTATCAATCCGGAATCACCATGAGTACTTTCAGCAGGGTGCAAAAAATAAGAAGGAGTTCCGGTCGAAGAAAGGGTTGCCGCAATTTTTCTGCCGATGTGTCCCGACTTACCCATTCCGGTAATAATTACTCTTCCGCGACAATTGTACAGAATCTCAATCGCCTTTTCAAAATCCGCACCAACACGTTCTTTAAGCTTCAAAACAGACTTCGCTTCTATCTCAAAAACTTCTTTTGCTAAATCAGAAATAGTACACATTTTATTTAAAGTTTCCAGCATATAACAATCTCCTTGCATTAATTATACGATGAGAAACACTCACAAGTCCACGGAATTTAAACAAATATAAATAAAAAGCCTCCAAACAGGAGGCAATAATCGGTTAGTAGTTTTGGTAGTTAGGTTATAGGTAATTTAATTGGTTGCGGTTTGTATTTTTATAAGCATGCTCAAAATATAGAATTTACTAATTTGAACAATTCTATTACAAATCTTAACAATTACCCTTAAACTTCATCCTCACCGGTCACATCCTCAACAGGATTTATAGGGAGCCAAAAACCGAATGTAGAGCCCTCATTGGGTTTACTCTTAACAAAAACTTTTCCCTTGTGGTGCTTCTCTATTGTTATCTGTACTAAATGCAGCCCCAAACCGGTACCCTTAACGGTATGGGTATCATTTTCAACACGATAAAATCTCTCAAAAATTTTCTTTTGATGTTCCTCAGGAATACCAATTCCCTGATCCTCAATAGAAACCTCTATATAATTTGTATCTCTGGCAATCTCGACCCTAACCTTAATCTTTCCATTTTCAGGTGAATATTTAATTGCATTGGATAGCAAGTTATTCAATGCACGTTCAATACTGCTAACATTAATAGGTATCTTAGGCAAATTAGGTTCTTTTATCAAAGAGAAGGTAATATTTTTCTCTTCTGACAAAACTTGCATAGATTGAATAGACTGTTCTATCAGTGGCACAATATCCGTGCTTTCCTTTTCAACATTGACATTATTGGACTCGAGTCTTGAGAAATCCAATACATCATTTACCATTTTATGCAAACGCGCCGCTTCTTTATTTATAACTCCAAAAAATTCTTTTTTGGTATCATCATCAAAATCATCAGAATGGTTATGCAATGTATCAATATAAGTTCTTAATATAGTTACCGGCGTTCTCAACTCGTGACTTACATTCGAAATAAAATTGCTCTTCATTCTGTCAATTTCGACTTCCTTCGTCACATCAATCAATACTATTACATAACCGACATAGTCCTGATTATTTGAAAACATTGGAGATATTACGGACTTAATGACCCTTTTATCAATATTTATATTAAACTCAAGCGGTTTATTTTCCATAATATCAAGTGGAGTGTCTTTAAATTGCTCAATCTTTTCTTTAAAACAAAGCTCACCATCCGTATCACAATAAAGTTGAATCTTTGTATTTAAAATTTGGGACTCATCAACTTCCAGCATCTTCTTAGCTGCGTTATTAACGAGAATAACGTTATCGTGATTGTCACAAACAACAACACCGTTTACAATGCTCATCAACACTGCCTCAAATTTATTGCGTTCCAGTGTTATTAAATCGATATTCTGCTCCTCGTACTGGTGCAACCTACCGGACATATCATTGAACGCATTTATTAAATCCCGTATTTCACCGCTTGTATTCTTATTATCGAGCTTAAACCCGAAATCGCCGCCGGAAATTTTAGTTACACCGTGATGAAGAATATTTAATTCACGAGTTATCAGGAATGTATTAATTAGAACAACAATTGTGAAAACCAACCACGCCACTGTAAAAACAACCAGCATTGAATTCTTGGTTGCCTTAGATATGTTAGCGGTAGCACCACCGGACAAGCCTACAGATACGGAACCTATTACGGACTTTACTCCATCTATATCCGCCATCATTGGCGCAGAACTGACGATTGAAACTTCTTGTGCTCGTGTTGGATAATCCTTTTTGCTTGAATATATTATATCATTCTTGTTATCACGAAATTCTATGAACGAAATTTCGCTGTTACTGTTTATTATTGAGCGGGTATGTGCCTGTAAAGTCGCAAATTTATTAAACTCTTGTACATCTTTTGTGATCTCAACACTTTCAATAGCCAGAGTTTTTGTCAATATTTGACCAAAATCATCATAAACCTCTGAAATCTTTTGTTGAATATTTGTTATGGCAAAAAAAGCCAACGCAACTATCAAAATAGTGCTTATGCCAAGTCCAAGAATTATTAATTTATTTTGTGTACTTATACTCGCAGGCTTTTTCATCTCGTAGACGATTATAACACTAAAACGCTAAAATTAATAATCCATTTTTCCTTCAGCAATAACCTTAGCGGCACATAAATTGCCCAGTCCACCAACAGAACAATTGTTAGTTACATCCTGACCGCTACCGGCAGGCAATAAACCGTCATCTACATCAAGATCAAATTTAAATATATCACGTCCCCACTGGTTAGGACCTTGATCTCCGTTTATATCAACAATCATATTCACACGGGTATCACTTTGCATATTTATACCGTCTATTACCACACCTTGCCCGTCTGCAAGCTTGTATTTCAAACCGGTTGAGGTATTGTAATAATTCTGATCCTCTTGATTATTAAGAAATCTAATCGTAGTGTTGGTGAAACAACCGACACTACCTACACAGCTGTCAACAATATTCAAATGTTCGGAAAACATTCTTCCGATACGAGGAACATCAGACCAAGGCCAATATTTTATAGGTCCGTATTTCGACTGCATAACAGATACTGCTTGAGAAAGTGTAGAATATGATTTTTTTAACATCGATACATTCTCGCGACGAGCAGATGACTGCAACAGACCGGGTATTGTTAACGCAGAAATAGTCCCGATTATCGTAATTACAATAAGCATTTCAGAAAGAGTAAAAGCAGATTTTTTCTTCATATTCATTATTCCCGTATTACTAATTATATTTTTATTCTACCACATTTATAAAAAATAATACATATAATAAAAGAGGCGGAATAAATATTTACTCCGCCTCTTTCAAAAAACAAGAAAATTAGAGCTTTTCAGCAACCATTAATGTTGTTTCTGCCAATCTTGTAGAATAACCCATTTCGTTATCATACCAAGAAATGATCTTAACCATATTGTCACCCATAACTCTTGTTAACAAAGCGTCAACAGTAGAAGATTGAGATGAACCAACATAGTCAGTAGAAACCAATGGTTCTTCTGAATAGCAAAGAACATGACCGTCAGCACCTTCTTTTAATGCAGCATTAACAGCTTCAACGGTAACAGGTTTTTCTGTTTCGAATACAACATCAACCAAAGATACATCCGGTGTAGGAACACGCATTGCAAAACCGTCCAATTTACCTTTCAGTTCAGGAAGAACCAGAGCAACAGCCTTTGCTGCACCGGTTTTTGTAGGTACAATATTCAAAGCACCGGCTCTTGCACGACGAGGATCTTTATGTCCTGCATCAAGAATTCTTTGGTCGCCTGTGTAAGAGTGAACTGTTGTCATCAAACCTTTTACAATACCGAATTTTTCTTTAATAACTTTTGCAACAGGTGCCAAGCAGTTTGTTGTGCAAGATGCCATTGATATAACAGTATGTTTTGCAGGGTCATATTCATGTTCGTTTACGCCCAGAACAATTGTCTTATCTTCGTTTGTAGCAGGAGCAGAGATGATAACTTTCTTTGCACCGGCAGTTACGTGAGCTTTAGCTTTTTCAGCGTCTGTAAAGAAACCTGTTGATTCAACAACAACTTCTACACCGAGTTCTTTCCATGGTAGTTTTGAAGGATCTTTTTCTGCAAAGAATTTAATTTTCTTACCATTTACAACGATACCTTCATCGTAAGCTTCAACAGTACCTTGGAACGGACCCATTACTGAGTCATGTTTAAATAAGAATGCAGCTTGATCAGGTGTCAAACCGGGGTCGTTGATTGCAACGTAATCGATTTTATCAAAAATACCTTCTTTTACTGCTGCTCTTAATGTGTTACGGCCAATTCTTCCGAAGCCGTTAATTGCAACTTTTTTAGCCATTTTTTAGCTCCTCTTCTGTACTAAGTTTTTTACTACACACCCTTTATAAATTAAAAATGCATGATAATCAAGGCTTTTTTGTAACCATAACAAAGATCGTTTTCAGATACTTATTGCAATTGTCTGTTTTCTCGTTTAAAATAAGCTAAGCGCATAATATTGTTTTTTATTATAAGGAGAATACCGATGAAAAAGTTGTTTGCAAAAGTGTTGTTGTCTCTAACAATACTGGGAATTTCGGGACTTTGTGTTTTTGCAAAGGAGTACAAAGATTTGCCTCAAGATCACTGGGCATACAAACAAATTCAAACACTTACTGATCAGAATGTCGTAGTGGGATATCCTGATGGAAATTATCGTCCGGATGCAAATGTTACAAGAGCAGAATTTGCCACTATGGTTATCAAAGCATTGAACCAACAAAATGCACAACTAACATCAACATATACATTCAAAGACTTTCCGGAAAACCATTGGGCATGGGGAAATGTTCAACGTGCGGTTATGTTCGACTTATTAAAAGGTAATCCTGACGGAACTTTTGACCCCAACGGTAATGTATCAAGAGGTCATGCAATCTCTGTTGCCGTAAGCGCATTAACCACTGAAAAAGTTTCTAATGAAAGAGCTGTTGAGATTCTTGAAGATAAATATGTAGATTACAAAGATTTGCCGGCATGGCTCATCGTTGCTTCCGGCAAGGCAGA
>CASEVT010000075.1 GCA_949291445.1 uncultured bacterium
TTCCGGTGTTAACACAAGCCATTTATCTCTTAATGGAGAATAAATTTTATTACCATCAATCTGCACTTCCAGTTTTAAAGCCATAACTAACCCTCACTAACTTGATTTAATACTAGCATAAAAATTAGAAATTTAATATTTGAAATCTTTTAAAACCCCATTTGAAGACGCGTTAAACACTGATTGAATCTACATCAAATCTTTGCCAATTTTGAAATCAGTTTATTGCGTTCTTTTTCAAGCTGCTCTTGTTCTTTAATTTGTTTAACAACTTAATCAAGAAAAGTTATTTTTATTATTTTATGACAGCATTTAGGCTTATCTTGTAATCTATACAACTTTTAACTAGTTTGGATCTTTTTCTACAAGGTTTAGTGTAAAATATGAAAATTTATATTTTATATCTATTTACAAAATTATTTGAATTATTAATGTCTTTACTAAAATAATCAAACTAGCCGTACACAATAATCAAACCATGTGTTTCTTTACAGCTTTTTTGTTTTAGTACCATTGATAAATAATAGGTACGAACTAACGTTCTACTTTACCCACAAGCCATTTTAAGCCGCAAGAGAGCGAAATACCGTTACGTCCGCCGTTTTGGATCATTGCCTGCCCGTAAGCGACAAAATTATCTTTAACACGTTTTTGTAAACCCACTCCGTACTGAACATAAGGATCAATACTCATCTCAGGCAGACGAATATTATCAGCCGTAACCCTGCTTTCATCCAACAAATTCCAGATCATTGACACGGCTAAATAAGGTTGCCAACCGTTATCTGTATTTGCGATAATCTTTACACCGGGTGCAAGTTGAATTACATTCAAAGGATCACTTTTTATACTCACCCCTGCAGCATTTGTATAATCAAACGTATTTAAAAATGTATAGCTCATAAGAAAGCTCGGTTGAAAAATCAGTTTACCGTCAAAGAATTCAATATTATAACCTGTCTTGTTTCCTATGCCTGAAAACAACATAGTAAAATTTTCATTTCCGTACATTGTTGAATTAGAGCCTGCGCTTGCACCGCCAGAAAGGGTTGTAGCGTTAAAGAAATTACCTTTATATAAGGTTACGGTACCACCGAGCAGCCCGCCATTTTGAAAAGAATCAATTCCTGAAAAGCGTTGTGATGCACCATTATAGCCAACATATCCGGTTAAAACACGTTCGAATCCCTTCGCAATCGGGGTTAACTCTGAATCGTAGCCAATAAGCGTTCCGTAATTGACATTATTGACCTTGGGTCCGTTGTTGAGCGGCACGCTTTCAAAACTGACATAAGGCTTCACCCAAAAACCTTTTTCGTAAGTTTTTGAAAAAATTGGAGAAAACACACCGACATCACCGACCAAAGAGGAGGAAAGAGCATATTTGTTTATATTTTTAGCTGCATTTCGCTCATAGTGCGGAACATTCATATAATTGTCTGCATGTTGAAATGCGTAATTGAACGTTTGAAGCTGTGTAGTATACAATCCGGCTAACTGAGCAACCGGAGCAGTCAGAACTGACGGGTTAAAATTGTCAGACGGATTGCCAGAGTTTGCACCACCTTTCAGGAAGCTGAAAAAACCATCATCCGGATTGTAGGACACCTCATATTTATAAATCGGTGAATATGCCAGAGGATTGGCACCATTGTAATCGACCTTGGACTTATAAGAATCCGACGCAAATTTTATACCGGTAAGCTCATTTGATGCATCACTCAGAAGATTCAATCGGTTAACAGAAATCCAAGCATCATTGGAAAGTACAACATTGTCAGGAAGAGTATCCATCTTTTTATTTTGCAAATCAACATCCACAGCCAGATTAATATGACCGTTAATATTAAGCGATTGCATCACCTGCTCTTGAGCAATTCCGTTAACAAACCCGAGTGTACCGGAGTTAACGCTAAGATCAGACTGTTCAAAAACATCATTTCTTCCGAGATTCAAGTTTATGTTTTCGCTTGTAGTTTTAGCATTTATAACCTTATCATTCAAACAAATTGAACCCGTAGAATCACCGGTCAAAAGCAAATTATACGGATTTTCTCTATTTATTTCGTAATAACCGCTCTCATTATTTTTTTATCCTTACCGCCATCTATTTGATCGTTAAAAACAATGCTCCCGTTATTTTGAGCCTGCAAGGTAATAGTCGGAGAATCGTCAGATTTTGTCTCTACAAATATTGCGTTATTAATTTTGCCTCTATAGTCTTGTGTATAATTACCGGCAAAATAAATCACCTGATCATCAGCTATAAAAGTCATATCAGAACTTGTATAAACAGCACCGCCTAAAGCAAGTTGATTTGCAGATGCAGTTTCAGCAAAGTTGCCAACAAACCCACCATAAATGGCACCAATTACATTATTGTTAAAAATAGCCCCGCCATAAGATGTAGATGCGCTATAGGCATAATTACCTATAAAATCGCCATTAATAGTACCTATATAGTTATTATTCATCACGGCACCACCAAAAGACTCATTAGCGACCCCGCTGTTGGCAACAAAAGAACCGTCAATTGATTCAATACTTCCCAGATTATCTAATGCACCGCCGGAGATTTTAGAGCTGCCAATGCCGTAATTGCCGATAAAATCAGCACTTATGAGATTGATACTACCATTATTATATATTGCACTACCTCCACCGGAAGTAACTTCAAGACCATTTTTTATAAAAGAGCCGTTTAAAGAGCCTGTTATTTCGCCGCTATTATATAAAGCACCGCCCAATGAACCGGCATTATCGGTTTTAATGATATTTGCAACAAAATCAGAATTAACATTACCTACGACATGCTGATCGATACACAAAGCACCACCATGAATCTCAGAATCCGGTTCATTCACTGTCAATTCAACAAATCGAGATTAATTTCGGGATAATCTTGTTCTGTAAGAACTTTATCATGTGAAAGTCTGTTACTATCAATATGATAGTCAATTTGATACTCAAAGGCATTACTGCTGCCATCAACACTGGGAACAGTTACTGTATAACTTTTTACATCAGAAGGATCATTAACATTGCCATACGAAGTTTTATTCAAATCTAGTCGATAGTAAACAGGAACTAATCTTTTCTCAACTTCCGACCACTCGTATTTTATAATTGTATTTTCGCCATACGAATCCACCTTAGTCAAGGTATAATCATGACCATTATTCGGGACAGGAACAAAATTTGCAGATATAACCGAAAAATTGAAAAATAGCAAAGCTGCTAATATAACTCTCAAATACGGAAGAGTACTAAACCTATAGCCCCCCCCCCCCCCGATAGACGGGAAGCCCTTATGCAACAAGGGTTTTAGAGGTATATCTTTAACAAAAATCTTATTCATCCTTAACTACCTTACATCAGTTACGTTTTTTAAATTCCCAACTTTTTATATTATTAAATATTTCATAGATATTTTTTATCATTTATTTACATTACTTTTGATGTCATATTGGTTGATTCAAATCAAACGAAAGGACATGTAAAATTTTTAACCCGCATTGTAAAGATAAGTTGCAATCTGAGATAAGCAGTCGAATTGGAGTTAATTTTTTTTGAAAAAAAAACTTTATAAATATAAACAGGAGGGTAAAATGCCCGGAGGGGACGAAGAACTGAAAAAATTTATAAAAGTTTTGTCATATCAAGATAATGACAAAATACTCATCAATTCTGCAAAAGCTTCATTTGCCGACGAGCTGGAAGTGCTTAAAAACACCGGTGAACATCTTGCTGACAAGGTAAAAGACGCAGCAGAAAGGATAATAACACCGGCAAAAAGTTCAAACATCCCAAAGCAAGCTCCAATACAAACAATTGACGGTATAGAGAATCGTCTAATGAACAAATCACCGGATGCAGCCGGTACTGTTTTGCGCCCTCGAACACCTGTTGTCGACAAAAAGTCCTCATTTTTTTCTGAACTAAAATATGATATTAGCCTCTCTGATATAACGATTAAGCGGGATTTAGGAAAAGGTCTAAAGTTCAAGTCGAATATTGATTTCTTTGACAAAATCACAACACAAAATATAGAAAAGACAGGAACAGGCGGTTACACAAGATTTTCGGCCGGTGTGGGGTATGCGCCGTTCAACAAGCTGGCAAAAATCGACTTGCAATACAGTATGCCCCAAAGATTTATCAGAAGCAGAATCTATCTGCGAAAAGAAAACCCCGGTATTAATGCTGAATACGGAGAACAGATTGGCAAAGATCAAACTCTGAATTTTAAAGGTTCATTATTCAAAAGTGACGCCGCGTTTGAAATCGAATACAGAAAAAAACTCGATGACACAAGAAACCTCTCAATCGGTGCTTACGGAAGTTCAAAATATAAAGAAACAGGCATCTACGGGCGCATCGGATTTTAATTAAAGTGTATCTAAATACCGATAATTCATTGAATTTACCCTCACAAAATGTTTTTGAATTATAAACTCTGGGCGAATAAAAACTGACAAAAATTTTTTTGTTTGATTTTTGTACAAATGATAATTCTACTAAACAGTATCATTTCTCAGTGATAAGATTTTTATATGCAAATAAAATATTCACCCGAAATAGCTTTCAAAAACAATTTACTTACTGCGCTTTCACAAAACCGGCAGGAAAAAATTACACGAGCAGAAAAAAATTCACTTACCAACGAAATAGACAGTGAAAACAAAAACAAAAACAAAAATGCCCAAAAGAAAACAGATAAAACAAAATTACATCAAATTATATCAACAGTGGGCATAATTTTAGCGATAAGTACATTAACATATTTGTTACTGAGAAAGAGATTGAATCCTGCATCCAAAACGCCGAAAAAAGAGCCTAATCCAATCTACATACCCAAAGGCGATACATCTTCTGAGATCACAGTCAAAACAGAAAAAGTCAACACAACTATTGAAAAAACAGCGCCATCTAAACCATTAGATAGTGAAAATATAAATCTTGCAGAAGTATTTAAGAAGAATGATTTTACTAAAACTGTTAAAATTGATGATAAAAATGGAGCACAAAAGTATGTTTTTGCAGCAAACATATACAAAATTTTGAAGGCAAATACACCAGCAATTGAACTTATAGGCAACAAATTTAATCCAAAGGGCTACAAAATAACTGTAAATGGACCTTTAAATGATTTAACAGACAATATTGAGTTATATCAAAAAGTATCGGATGATTTTGCTGCAGACGCGCTGCTTGGCAACGCTAACGTGCTTCAATCCTGCAAACTCAATAAAAATGGGGATATAATCAGACTAATTTTTTCTGATATTTTAGGTATAAATTCAA
>CASEVT010000076.1 GCA_949291445.1 uncultured bacterium
AGCACTACCGATTTTGTAAAAATATAAATTTAAAATACCCCTTATGTCAAATTTTATCAATGTTTTGGTCAAAATTTTTTACAAGTTGTTATTATTTTTTTGTATTAAAATGTACTAGTACAATGATTTAAAGAGTAAAGGATTTTTCAGTGATACAAGCTCAAAAAGGAACAAAAGATATTCTCCCCACGGAAGTAGAAACCTGGAGAAAAATGGAGAATGCAGCGGTTGAACTCTTTCGCCGTTCGAATTTTAAAGAAATACGTACTCCTATTTTTGAAGCAACAGAGTTGTTTGCAAGAGGGGTCGGAGATTCTACGGATATTGTTAATAAGGAGATGTATACTTTTGAAAAAAGTGATCGCTCTTTGACTCTGAGACCGGAGAATACTGCAGGTGTTGTTCGTGCTTATATTGAGAATGGCTTTTCGCGAATGAGCCCGCCTGTAAAACTCTGGTATAAGGGACCTATGTTTAGGTACGAAAGACCTCAAGCCGGCAGGCAAAGACAATTTCATCAGCTCGGTGTCGAAATGTTTGGAGTTTATGATGCTGCGGCTGATGCTGAATGCATTAACCTTGCTGTTCAGTTCCTTAAAGCCATCGGCTTGGCGGATTTGGATATTGAGATAAATTCTCTCGGATGTAATAAATGTCGTGCTAATTTTAAAAATGCTCTTAAAAATGTATTGAAAAATGATTTGAATAATTTATGTGAGGATTGTCAGTACAGGTATGAGAAAAATCCATTGAGAATTTTGGATTGCAAGAATCCTGATTGCCGGCGGATTTTTCAAAAAGATGCGGTACAAAAGGTTATTTATTCTGATTTTATTTGTCCTGATTGTCAAAAACATTTCGATGATTTAAAAAGATATCTTGATAGTCTGAATATTAAGTATACGGTTAACAAATTGCTTGTTCGCGGTTTGGATTATTATAACAGAACGGTTTTTGAAATAAAGTCTAATAATCTCGGCTCTCAAAATGCTGTTTGCGGCGGTGGTCGATATGATTCACTGGTCGAAACTCTTGGGGGACCTGCTACACCCGCTGTTGGATGGGCTATGGGTATGGAAAGATTGTATTCGCTTGTAAATAAGTCTGAACTTCCGCTTATTGATGCTTTTGTTATTTCTGAAAATCCATCTGAGGCATTTAAGCTTACTTCTGAGCTGAGAGAAAACGGTTTTAGTGTTGAGTTTGATTATTCATCGAAAAAGTTTAAAAAACAGTTGGATAAGGCCGCTAAAACTGCTAAATATGCCTTAATTATTATGCAAGACGAGTTAAGTTCAAATACTGTTACTGTTAAAAATTTGTTGACTTCTGAACAGGTAAATGTATCCAGAGATAAGGTTGCTTCTTGTATTAACTAGAACCTGAAATTGGTTACAAATTTTAGTTGCTTTCTGTTGTCGGCACCGAGATTGCTTACGTTTGATGTGGTTATTTCGAAATTAAAATCATCACTGTTTTTTGTCGGCATAATCCTTAGCGTTAATTCGTCTGCTGCGTAATTTGTGTTAAAATCTCTTTCTATTTTGCTTCTCACCAGCAAATATTCGTTAATTTGATATTGGCTTAATATGTCCATGCTTGAATTTGTTGTCGGTGTACCTGAAGTATAGGAGTTTTGAGAAAGTTGACCGCTTACTGTGAACTTTCCTTTTCTGTATTTTGTAAAAAATCCGGCAGTGTTGCGGCTGTATGTCCCGTAATCGTTTGAATATACTCCGCTTCCAAAGCTTATTTCTGCATCGGATTGGTTCCAGATTTTTTGCGGTTTAGTTGAGATTATTCCTCCGTATGAATTGTTTAGCGTTTTTGTGTCTGTGTATGCGCCAAGTGAATAATCAACAAACTTGCCTTTATGTTCCATCTTTGCGCCGTTATCAAAATTGGCTTCATTTTTGCCTATGAAATTCATTGAAACTCCGTCATAGTATGATAGTCCGCTTTGTCCGACGTAGATTTGTGTATTTTCGTCTAATGCCCTTGTAAGATATGAGCCCCAGGATGCCGGTGCTATTAGTGGTTGCAAGTTTTTCGGGTCTGAATAATACTGGTATCTGTATAATTTTGAATCATCCCATAACCGTCTTACATTCTGGATGTATACAGGTTTTTCTTCGCTTTCGATCTGGAGTTTGAATTTCTTATTCTTTTTTTCTTCTTGTATTGATTTTATATCCAGATCTATTGGCTCAAATGTTAGTTCTTGCGTTTCTTTCTGAGTGGAATTTTCTTGCATATCTTCATCAAGCTCTTCGCCTAATATTGGCAGATTGATACTCATTGCAAGAAAAATAAATATTGCTAATATAGTCCTTTTCATAATATTATTTTGCATTTTATATGCTGTGTTTTCTATTTCCTCGGACTCTTTCTGGGGTGGGTTTAACATATCTTAATATAACATATTTTTAGGTCAATATCTACTCAGAATTTGTGTTTATTAATGTATGGGATAACACAGGAGCATTTCATTTTGGGATATGGATTCAATATAAATTCGTTGTTTATGACAAACCCGTTTAATATACTTAATGGCGGGCAATCCGGCATGTCGGGTTTAAATATGCCGGTGAGTATTTTTTCCGGCAATGATTTTGGCGCATTGACTTCAACTTATCCTGTTGATTTTGCTGCTATGCTGGCAAGCTGGAATGCTAATCAATCGCAAATGCAACAACTCTTCGATTCTGTGCTCGCTCAGATGGCTAGCTTGATTAATCATGTTCCGGTGAATAATTTTCGACCTTTTGATTATAACAAGTGCTATTCTAACCTTTCTAATCTGGATTTGAGCGAGGTCTCCAAGTCTAATCAGGATAAAATTATTGAGTTGAGACCTGAAATGCAAGAAAAAACTCTCCAGTTGATAGAGTATGCCAGAAATGTTCTTAAAAAAGAAATTAAAATTACAAGCGGTTATCGCTCTGAAGCAGAGCAGGCTTATTTAAGAGAAAAAACTCCTCATCTTGCTGCAAAGAAGTCTGCACATTGTGAGGGTAAGGCTGTTGATATTTCGATCGTTGGCGGTACTGATGAAGATTATGCAAAACTCGGAAGTTACGCTAAGCAAATTGGTATGCGTTGGGGCGGTGATTTCTCTGTTAAGGAACGTTGGCATTTTGATTATAATTGGCGTTAGGCTTTCATATTTTTATGTTTGATTATCTTTTTTAATCTATACGACTTTAAGCTTTGAGTTGAGCTTTTGAGTTTGAATTTTGTGTATTAGTTTTGGGCTTTTGGGTTATTTTAATTTTTTCTATCAGCGTTCTTTAAGTTCATAGATTGCCAAAAAAAAATGAGGCTTTTGCCTCATAATACCTTTTTCCCGTTCCTCTATTCATATATTTTAATCGTTATGATTGTTATCTATTAGTCTAGTTATTTGTTTTTTATTTATCTCTTATATATTATTTAAGTGTTTTTTTTAGTTTAAATTGCCATATATTTTCTGTATTATTTTTTTATAGAACAAATTTATACCTATTTTCAATAACGGTTATCTATTTGGTATATATAAAATATATATTAAGTAAATAAAATACTCTGTAACAAAATGTTAAGTAGTTCATTTGAAGGATTTTAGGCAACTTAAAAAAAATCGGAAATAATATATGCTAGAATTCAATAGTAGTAATTAGGAGTTTAGTGATGTTTGACTTTCAAAGAGCGTTTAAATTTTTTAAGAATGATTCCGATTGGGGGCCGAAGTTTGTTACAGGTAGTTTTTTGCTATTGATACCGACATTGTTGTCTTATATTCAACAGTATTTGCCTACGGAGAATAGCAAATTGATGATGAAGTATATGCCGATATTGCTGCCTGCGATAGTAATATCGTTGCTTTTGTCTGCTTTGATTGCCGGATATCGGGTTAAGTTGATTAATAGAGAAATTATTCAAAATGATCTGTCTTTGCCGTCTTGGGGTACTTTTGCAGAATATTTTTTCTTAGCTGTCAAGGCAGCTTTAGGTACTGCAATATGGTTGATTGCAGGTGCTATTGTCTGCTTTTTGGTATTTTTACCTTTTGGGGCTTCATTCGGTAGTAATCCTGTATTAATTATAATTCCAATTCTATTGATAAGCGCGGTTGTTATCGGATTGTTGGTTATTCTACCGTTGCTTCATGCGTCATATTGTATTGATTTAAAATTCAGTGCATTTTTTAATATGCAAAGATTGAAAAAACTTATTTGCGGCAATGTTTTAAAATATTTTATTTATGGAGTTATATTATTCGCATTATCTGCATTGCAGCAAATATTAGCGTTCCTGTTTGGAATAACAGTAATAGGTATATTGATAGTTCCGTTTTTGGTGTTTTATTTTTTACTGGTAAATGCGGATATTACTGCACAGTTCATTTTGCAAACCGGAGTATTGGGGACGCAAAATCAGGTTAGCAAATAGTTATTTGAGGTAATTTTTATGGAAATGAATTTTGAAAATGCGTTTACTTTTTTGGCTCAAGATCCAAAGTATAAAGGAAAGCTTTTTGTGGGTGGGGTTTTATCTTTGTTGTGGTTTATACTTCTGTTTTTGCCGTTAATCCCTCTATCGTTGGGCGGGCTTAAGGTCGGTGCTATATCTTTTTTAGTTTTTTATTGTTTGGACTTTTTGGTATTTGTGTATTTAGTTGGGTATACTTATTTGGTTGCTAACAACAGAGTTCATAACAGTGAGGAGATTTTGCCTTGTTGGTGTGAATTTAGACGTATATTAGCAGCAGGATTAAAATCTGTTGTTGGTTATTCTGTTTTCTCTATTCCTATTTTTGCGCTGATTGCAGTTATATTTGTTGTGTTTTTGTTGTTTGCTTTTGTACCGAGTGATATGTTGTCTTTTATTTTTTCATTTTTTCTTTTGGTCTTGGTATGCTGTGTGTTGGTTTTAGGGGTATTTTATACTTTGTGTTGCTATCTTATGATGGCATCTTTTGCTGAGGATTTAAAAATATTATCTTTTATTGATTTTAAAAAGGCTTATTTGATGATAAAAGAAAATTGGATTAATTATTTAATCTTGCTTTTATTGGTTTTTGCTGTCGGTGTAATTTTGCAGATTGTTGCTTGTGTGTTGATTTGTACCATTATCGGGATTATTTTTATTCCGTCGCTTTGTTTTTATTCAGGGCTGGTTACAATGGATTTGATCGCTCAGTTTGTTAAAACCAAAGCCGGTAGCGAGATTTAAAATAAATTAATCTTTAAGAAGTTTGCGTGCTTGTAGTAGTTACTGGCACGCTTTTTATTTACTCTCGAGACCTCAAAAATAAATTATATGTATGATTTAAAACCTACACGGATAGTATTTAATTGTAAATAAAGATTAGTATGGAGAGCAATATGGATATTAGTTCTTTAATAGGTGCGATACTGGGTATAACTTGTATACTTATAGGGCAGGCTCTAGAAGGCGGTAATGTTGGACAATTGCTGCAAATTACTGCGGCATTTATCGTTTTTGGCGGTACATTTGGAGCTGTTATACTTAGTTTTCCGCGCGATGTTCTTAAAAATGCCGTAATTGCATTGAAAGACGTATTTACCGGTGAGGATGTAAGTTTTGATGATACAATTGCAGAAATAATAAAATTTGCGGTAAAAGGAAGAAAAGAAGGGGTAATTGCACTTGAAAAAGATGCAAAGTATGCGTCTGATCCGCTTTTGGTATTAGGGTTGCAATCTGTCAGTGATGGAACGGATCCGGTGCTTGTTCGTCAAATGCTGGAAACGCAAATATCATTGCAGGAAGAGAAAGTCAATGCTTCTGCAAAAGTCTGGGAAGCTGCAGGCGGTTATTCTCCTACGATTGGTATTAT
>CASEVT010000077.1 GCA_949291445.1 uncultured bacterium
GCCGGAGTAGTTTTATGTGTTCTAATGAAATTGGGATTGATATTTGATGGTTTTTCAACCCCGGGAACAATAGTCGATTTCGGATTTAAGACAGTTGCATTTGCATAACCACCGGAGACCAGACCTGAAGAAGCAGAATTATTTTGAACTCCGCCAGTTACTGAACCAAGTTGTTGATTAACCACAGGACCAGACACAGATGAGGTCACAGGAATTGACACACCCTTAGATTGCGGAGCATAGCGCAAGGTTGAGGGATCTACTTGAATCGTTTTATGTTTTCTAACATAAGGCTTAAAAGATTGATAAGCAGTAATAGTTCTAGCTGACTGCTGTGCTGTAGCTCCTGCTGCAGTATTAGCGGCACCAGCAGTGGCATTAGTAGCCCCTGTAGCGGCATTAGTAGCACCATTTAAAGCAGCACTGGCAGCCTTTTTATTTCTGGTTCTAAATGCGGCAATTGCAAGAGCAGTTGCACCCAACGCAGTACCAAGAATTCCGAGCATAGTCGGTACATCGTCCTTTGGAACATCTGCAGGAATCGGACGACCGTGATAATTGTTGATATACTGGTCGGATTGTATCACACCTTCTCTGGTCTTAGCTCCCATCAAAGGATCAATAACCATTCCATATCGACCATAGGCACCATAGGCACTATTGTAAATCCCTGAAGGACCGTAGCCGTTGCCAATATAATTGCCTATACCATAATTTGCTTGTATGTTGCCCATTGGCGCATAAAGGCTTTCAAATCTTGTGTTGAAATTGTCTAAACCTAAAGACATAACCTATTCTCCAAACTATTAACACTACCGTACCTTTATAAAAACAATTTGGAATGATACAATTGCCTAAAAGATAAAAATTATTAAGAAATATTAAGAAAAAAAAGGGTAAAATATCACGAAATAATAAGCAAAGATAGAGTATAGGGCAAAAAATAGTATAAAAATTGCTTATATCCACTATCATTTTTAACGTCAGCAGGTAAAATGGATATAAGGTATACATAAAACGATTCATTAAGAGGAGAAGCAGATGCTAGAATTTAACTGTAGAAACGTGACCGAAAGCGTTATCGGCTCGGAAAACGGGCTTAACCTTGAGGAAGAGTTCAATAATTATTCTGACAGAATTGCGAGAATAATCAACGAGTTAAATTCTAAAAAAGACAAGCCCGGTCAATGGTTGCAATGGATGAATCTCGGATACAATGAAGAAACGGTATGGCTGGTAAAAGAATATGCAGCAATGGTGCAGGACAGATTTGAAAATGTGCTGGTACTGGGAATCGGAGGCTCAGCACTGGGAGGAATGGCACTTTGTGAAGCTTTGCTTAAGCCATATTGGAACTTATTAAGTAACGAACAAAGGAACAACCTACCCAGAATTTTTTTCTTGGACAACATAGATCCTGATCAAATTAACGGATTACTTGATATATTGGATTTAAAAAAGACACTTGTAAATGTCATCACAAAATCAGGTTCAACAGCAGAAACGATGTCACAGTTTATGATTGTAAAAAGCAGGCTTGAAGCTGAATTAGGTGAAGATTACAGAAGGAATGTGGTTGCAACGACGGATAAAAATGCCGGAATTTTAAGACAAATTGCAAACGAGGAAGGCTATAAAACTTTTGTAATCCCGGATGATGTAGGCGGACGGTTTTCAATATTTTCAGCAGTAGGATTGCTCCCGTTTGCACTGGTTGGTATAGATATAGAAGAATTAATGCAAGGTGTGAAAGACATGGATCTGGCACTTAAAAATACAGATATACGGCACAATATTGCAGCACAGAATGCTTTAATTCACTATCTAATGGATACCCAAAAAGGAAAGAATCTGACAGTTATGATGCCATATTCCAGTAAGTTAAAGTATATATCTGACTGGTTTGTCCAACTATGGGCAGAGAGCCTTGGTAAAAACACAGACAATGAGGGGAATCCAGTTAACATAGGTCCCACACCAATAAAGGCACTCGGTGCAACCGATCAGCATTCACAAATACAATTATACAACGAAGGTCCAAATGATAAACTCATTAATTTCATAAGAGTTAAGGAATTTGATACAACACTGCAGATACCTGCAATATTTGAGTATACAGGAATAGGATACCTCGGTGGAAAAACAATAAATGATCTGATAAATGCAGAAGCAGAATCAACCAAAGTAGCACTGATAGATTATCAGCGTCCAAATGTTACACTTACAATAGACAGGGTATGTCCTTACGATTTGGGACAGTTGATTTATATGCTTGAAGTACAAACCGCAATTGCCGGCGAATTGTATAATATCAATACATATAATCAGCCCGGAGTTGAGCAAGCGAAAAATTATACTTACGCATTGATGGGAAGAGCAGGCTACGAAGATTCCGCTGATACACTTCGGGAAAAAATGATGATTCAATAAGAATTGTCCGATTTAAAACACGTAATGAGGCAAAAGCAGAATACAATTAACGATGTAACAATAATTTACAATATTGGGCATGCCGGTATGTGTTTGCTAAAATAGTTCAAGGAGAGTTTCTGTTTGAACGTAGATATAAATCTAAAATGACAAGATAGAATCAGAGAGTTATTTGATGTCTGACGTAAATTATTTTGAACTAATAAAAAACAAATTGGATGCAGTAGTCGATAAGATTATGCAAAGAGAAGCATCTGATGAGAATTTTCGAGCAACTTATGCACAAATTTTAGAAAAGATTAACACCAAGATGGATCTTTTTTCGTCAACAGACGAAATTCAAAAAATCGAACTGCTTGGGACTGAAGTTAAGAATCTAATCTGCGAAAAAGAAGACGGTTTGAATACAAAACTCACAGGACTGTGCAAAGATTTTGACGAATTGTATGATCAGGTTCAAAATTGCATTAAGACGCCAGAAATAGTTCAAGCATTCCAAACTTTACAAAAAAGTATTAAATATTTTTCAGAAGAAATTGAAAATCAAAGAGCATCGCTAAACACACTCAAAACAAACCTCGAGAAATTCGGTAATCTCGATACAACCAACAAACTACTGGAAAATGAATTCAATATTGTCAAAGGACAGAATGCAATAATCAACGATACGCTGGGAACCCAACTACAAGCATTAAATGCCCACACAAAAGAATATGATACGAAGTTTATCGAACTTATAAGTACAATAAATCAGGATCTAAACGATGTGATGGAACGCACGAGAATGCTTCCTGAAAAAAGTGATGCAAACCTGATTTTTAACAAAATAGAAGAACTCACACTACATTTTGAAGAATCAAAGAACTTCATTATGGGGATTAACAACAATATAATTACCTTAATTAACGTTGTTGATAATATATTCTCAAACGATGACTTTGAAAAAACACAAAAACAGATTTCAGAAGTACTGGTTAATACCTCACTGCTGTCAGAATCAATTAAATTGCTTTGCACTAAAGAAGATATCAATACAACATTGAGTGAAAGCAATGATGATCTAAAAAAATATACATCGGAACTTATCGAACATTTGGAAGAAAAAATTCTTTCAAAGTTAGATTTTACAGCATTTGAAAACATAAAAGATTTTGCAGAAAAAATTCTATTTCAAGGAACCGAAGTACTGAAAGAAGAAATCTGGTCAATTAAAGACTCAGTAGGCGATGTTAAAAACAATATAGAAAATATAAGCACAAAACTGGAAAGCCTAAGAGATGAAATAGCAGATAACCTGTCAAAAGAAAGTATCGCAAAAGCTTATCAGTTTGAAAACATAGCTGAAACAGTAATAAAAAAACAAGCGGATCAACTCAACAACACAAAAGAAGAAATTACGGATATTATTTCAGAAGAAAGCACCGCTTCACAAAATCAAATAAATTCTGTTGAAGAAAAAATTAAAGATTTAATCACAGAAGAAAGCAGTACAACAAGAAACGAAATAAAAATACTTAAAGATGACAGTAAGGAATCAATAGATTCATTCAAAAAGCAGTTTCTTACACAGTTGGTCCAAGTTGCAGAAAATATCTCCTTCGTAGAAGAAGCTGAAGATATACATGAACATATTTACAATATTTCTGATGAAATAGCTGAAAAAATCTCCGCACTAAAAGACAGCTCAGAACTTAATACACAAGATTTGATCAAGCTACTTGAGAAAATTAACTCAAGAATAACCGGTGACTATGCAGAGGGCGATTATATCTACACACTGCCGGATGTAGAATCCGACCTGACAAAGATAAGATTGGATTTAAACAATATCTCTAAAACACTCATTAATACCGAAAATATGTCTGATGAAAAAATCGGAGATATTTATTCGAGCATAAATAACCTGAAGCTTGGAATAGAAAGACTTGAAAGCAGCAACGTTAATGAGGAAATCGTTGAGGTAAAAAAACTTTTTGACGATCTTAACGAAGATATCTCGAGCATAAGTAAACGAACAAATAAACTTATAATA
>CASEVT010000078.1 GCA_949291445.1 uncultured bacterium
ATATATTCTCAGGCGCAACTCCGCTTTCAATAAGCCTTGCTACTCTATAAGTTAATGTTTTAGTTTTACCGGAACCGGCACCGGCTATTACCAGAACAGGCCCCTGCAAAAACTTAACGGCTTCCAATTGTGCAGGGTTGAGTTCTTTTTCATAATCAATTGTATAAACCGCTTCAGTAGTTTGTTTTTTTAAAATGTATTTTTTTGTTGCAACCAACTCGCCCATAAATATATTATATTCTATATTAAACTTGTTATACTCAACTGTTACGAATTATAAAAAAGCAGCCAGTAAGCCGGGTTCTGTTTTAGATAATCATCTGTCTGGGACGGCAATTGCTTGTCGCCTCTAGCGATTTGTCGAAAGATGGCGGGCCGCCTTAACCTTTCAGTCAATCTTGCACCCGATCGGGGTTTACCTAGCCGGTATTTCTCAATACCGCTGGCAGGCTCTTACCCTGCCATTGCACCCTTACCTGCTAACAGGCGGTATATTTCTGTGGCACTATCCTCGCGGTCACCCGCACCGGACGTTATCCGGCGATCTGCCCTGAGGTGCCCGGACTTTCCTCACAATATTATTGCGCGATTATCCGGCTGCTTCTTATATAGATTAACCCAAAAACTCCACAGCTTCAACCGCCTCAGCGACTCTGAACCTACAACACTTATACCAGCAGCAATCCTGCACCAATAAAGAACATACCAGCAAATATTCCGACCATCACATCATGATTTTCACCATACTCACGTGCCAACGGCATTAATGTATCGAGCGAAATATAAACCATTATACCGGCAACTATCGAAAACAATACACCGATTGCCATTTGCGGCATAAACATCCTAATCAATATGAATCCTAATATAGCACCCGTAGGCCCTGCCAGACTTGCCAAAAACGTAAACAATAACGCCAATCGCTTCTTACCCGTCGCATGGTATACAGGCAAGCTTATTGCAATACCTTCTGGCATATTGTGGATCGCAAGCGCAATTGCAAGCGGCAACCCCAGTTTTATATTGGAACTTGCCACCAAAAACATCGTCAAACCTTCTGGAAATCTGTGAAGACATATTGCCATTGCTGTCAAAATACCTGCTTGATTAACTTTTTCATCCTTTTCAGTGATATCCTCAGGCTTTTTGTCTATCATATCGTTGCCAAAATGCGCAGGCATAAAATAATCGATCATTGCCGCTATTGCTATGCCTACAAAAAATCCTAAAAATGTTATCAACGGAGCCGCATCTCCAAAATACATTGATGTAAACTCCTTTGAGTCCTTTAATATCTCTGTCAATGCCATATAAATCATCACACCGGCAGAAAATCCCAAACCGATTGCCAACACTCTCAAACTTGTTCGTTTCAACATAAACGAAAATGAACCGCCCAAAACTGTTGCAAAACCTGCAAACAAAGTCAACGCAAATGCTATTAAATAATTAGATTCCATAAAACTACTCCGGCACAAACTATCCTATTTGAGCCAATTTTTCAAGCTTAAGCTTCTGATCGTGTTCAATCAAAAGGTTTATCAACTCATCCAGATCACCATCAATAACAGTCCACACATTGAGATTCTGTCCTATTCTGTGATCCGTCAAGCGGCCTTGCGGAAAATTGTATGTACGTATACGCTCGGAGCGATCACCTGTCCCGACCTGTGAACGACGCAAATCAGTAATCTCTTGCATTTGTTTTTGGGTTTCTATATCGTACAATTTCGCTTTCAAGATTTGCAATGCCCGTTCTTTGTTTTGAAGTTGCGAGCGTTCTTCGGTACAGAATATCATTATACCGCTGGGTTTGTGAAAGACTCTTACGGCAGTTTCTACTTTGTTAACGTTTTGACCGCCGGCACCGCCTGAACGAGCTGTTGAAATCTCCAGATCTTCCGGTCGCAGCTCAATCTCTACATCATCTACCTCCGGCATTACCGCAACCGTAGCTGTCGAAGTATGCACACGACCTTGAGATTCTGTTTGCGGTACTCTTTGCACCCTATGCACACCGGATTCGTATTTCAATTTTGAATAAATACTATCACCCTTGATTGAAATGATAACTTCTGACACACCGCCTGCTTCACAATCGGTCATACTCAATATTTGAGTTTGCCAGCCTTGTTTATCGGCATATCTCAAGTACATTCTCATCAAGTCACCGGCAAAAATATTCGCCTCATCGCCACCTGCAGAACCCCGGATCTCCAGCATAATATCCTTATCATCCATTGGATCTCGCGGCAAGAGCAGAACCTTCATTCTCTCTTCCAGTTCCTTATTTTTTGCCTCATTAGTTTCAATTTCGGACTTCAAAAATGCTTTCATCTCTTCATCAGATTCAGATTTAATCAGTTCTTTTGCATCCTCAATCGCTTCTTCGTTAGATTTCCACTGTTGATATACTTCAACTGTTTCTTCCATCGCTTTTCTTTGTTTTGACAAATCACGGAACTTCTCATAATCCTGTATTACCGCAGGATCGGAGAGTGTTACGCCTAATTCTTTATATTTTTCTTCAATTTGAAGAATTTTATCTAACATATCTTTCATAACTTTTATTTTACCCTAAAAAAATTTTAAGATGGTTTAATCTTTAAAAAAACCTTTAAGAAAATTCAAAAACTTTTTTCCAATATTAAATTGAAAACTTTTTTTCGGGATATACTCGATATCCATTATCTCATTCAGATTGTAATTAGTACTGTCATTTACCGCTTTATATTGGAGCGAATCATCCATTAATTCCGCATAATCCACAATATCATTACGTCTAACCCGCCATTCACCCGTCAAAATAAAACACTCATCAAAACCGATGCTTCTGTAGAATGAAATTGCATCTCTTGGACCATCGGTCAGAGGAGTGAGGGTTATATGCTGTTTATTAGAGTCAATTACATCCTGATAAATCTGTCGCATCACGCTTTTTCCGGCATTTTTAACAGTAGCCGACGGTGCAATTGGCCAAGACGCCAGATTCGTAACGTACGGATTCGTATCAAGTTGATGTTCAATTGATGCAATTGCACAGGGCTTTTTATTCACAGCAGCAAGCACGCCTTCAGCTCCTTTTGATATATCAATAACCGCCGAGCGGATTATATATTGCCAATCAAGAAAATTCTTATTCAATGCATATTGCGGTGCCAATTTATACATTTTTATTTTCTTAACCATGGAATTCAAAAAATTGATATCCTGCTTATCAACTCTGTACAGCTCAATCCCAACCCCGAGCTCACCCATTAGACCTCTCACACTCCCAATGTGTTGTGCTTTAAATTGAACGGCTTTATTTTGTCTGTTATTGTAAGTGTGATTATTTACATAATTTATTTGCGAATTTATTTTCATAGTTATCTAAGTTTGCAAAAATATTTTTTTGCTATCGATTTGACAAAAATTCAATCATCATTAAAACATTATCATACAAATAGATGTGGCGAAATTGTCACACTTAAGTTAATAATCTACATGTATACGTGTAAGTTGTGTTAATTATGCCCTTTCGATACCGACTCCAGAAAATACTTGAATTCAGAATCCGCAAAAAGGAAGAACAACTCCAGGAAGTTAGAAAAGCACAGGCTCTGGTACTAAAGATTGAAGGACTGATTGAACGCAACAACAAGGAAATCTCCCAGACAAGAATAAACATGCGGCAAGCCGATTTCACAATGTATGAAGCTTACGACAATTTTCTTAAACACCTGTATATAAAAGGAGAAAACCTTGAAACCGACAGACAAAATGCACTTGATGCGCTTGAAATTGAAAAAGATAAACTCCGAAAACTCGAACAAGCCGTGAAAGTTCTCGAAAAACACAAAGAACGCGCAAAAGAAGTTTATCTTGAAGAAGAAAAAGCCGAAGAACTAAAAAGACTCTCAGAAGTAGCTGTTCAAAGGCATTTTGCAAAAACAAGAGATTCAAAGGAAGAAGAAGAAAAAATTCTCAAACAATTACGACAAATTGAAGGAAACTATTTTGATGAACATCAGCCCGACCAAAACTTCTGAAAATACCAAAATTGAAACTCCGGAAACAACAAAAACTGATACTGCCATTCAAAAAACCGAGCAGAACAAGTCTGTTGATGAAAGTACTTCTGAAAAAAAAGAAGACACTAAAAAACAGGAAAGTGAATTTAAAAAGTTAATCGAGCCGCAAAATCAGGAAAAAACTTTGCAAGATCAACAAAATTTGCAAAATATAGTCAACCCCAATATACAAAATGAAAATTTTATAAACAAATTTAGCTTTGACATAAGCACCTCAACTCAAAAGTATGATCTATCCTTGAATTTCAATACTGCAACCATAAGCAAAGAAGATGCGAAGTTTTTTGCGGATATGGTTGATAACAAACAATTTGCAATCCAAGATACAGGTAACAAAACCAGTATAATAAAATTTGCAGACGAAGTAGGCCCCACCTACAAAACACAACAAGCCTCAAAAACTCTCACGAACTTAATTGAAAAGGCTTACAACGAACAAAAACCGGTGAGAATAGATTTTGACAATAACGTATCCGTCATTATGAAAATAGATAGGAAAGGCAAAATTTCAGCAGAGTTCATCCCCGGTGACAAAGCGGTGGAAGAATATCTAAGAAACAACATCCGTTCGCTAAAACAACGTTTTGATGATCAAAATTTGCCATATAACGACCTTTTCTATCGACAATCCAGACACTCCAGACAACAGCAGCAAAGAAATAATAAAGGAGAGTAAAAAATGAACGACTCTTTTGTAAACGCACTTAATACACAAAAATCCACCTCAGATTGGATTGATGCAATTTCAGAAAACCTGATGAACATTTACACACCGGGGTATAGAGAAACTCAAGCAACATTTCAGACTTTTTTAAATTCGTCAATTATAGACGGATTCAACAAAAAAACCGGTCAAGGTAAATCTATCCCGGGTACATCAAACGAAAACGTATTCCTAGAAGGTGAAGGATTTTTTACCCTAAGACGCGACGACGGAAAGCTCGTTTACTCAAGACTCGGTGAATTTACGTTTGATAAAGAAGGGGTTTACAGAAACCGTGACGGCATGGCTGTTCAAGGTTACATCCTGAACGATAAAGGTGAGATCATGCAAGGTACAAAACCGATTGATGCAGACATTTACGCAGAAACAGGTATTAAAGGCGGCGCTGTTAATATCCCTACAACAAATATTAAGCTCTGGATTGACCCGAACAACGGAAAATATCTGGGCAAATATGATGAATTTGAAATAAAAGGTGAAGGTATTCTTTACGGTAAAGCAAACGGTGGAAAAACTGTTGTACCGCTATATAAAATCGCAGTTATGAATTTTCACAACCCTGAAGGACTCTATGAAATTAAGCAAGGACAATTCATCCAAACCGAAGAATCCGGTTCTCCGGTCATAGGACGCGGCGAAGTAAGAGGCGGGCTTCTTGAAATGTCTAACTGCGATTTTAAAGCCAACATTGCTTATTATCAACAACCTAAAATGCAAATGGATGTTTCAAACAAAATCATCTCAACCAACAAACAACTTCTACAAGAAGTTTTACAGTTGATCAGTTCATAATTTATAACCAATAACTTATACGATATCCTAATTTAGACTGCCTTTGTGAAAGCAAAGGCATTTTTATTTGATTCAAAGGTTTACAGCACCCTGCCTGAGGATTTTCACACTATCACCGGTAACCAAGGCTACAGTTGACTCAAGCCCTTCGCAAATGTATCCGTAATCTTCAAATACATAGTCCACACGCTCACCAATAAATTTTTTCGCATCCGCATAATTTTTTGCAGACGGTTGATTAGAAAGATTAGCGCTCGTAGTAGCCAGTACGTGGCCGTCAATTTTCTCGCACATTTTTCTAAACACCTCATTTTTCGGCACTCTTATGCCTACGGTATTTTTGCCCGAAGTTACATAATCCGGCGTAGACTCAGATTTTTCAAATATTAAAGTCAATGCCCCCGGAAAATACTTATCCATAAGCTTCTTTGCTGAATCAGGCACATTTTTTACATACGGCAGCAAATTTTCAATCCTATCGCTCATCAGAATCAAAGGTTTTGAACGATCCCGACCCTTTAACTCATAAATTTTATCCACACCATCCGCACTTTTCGGCAAACAACCCACTCCCCAGACCGTATCGGTTACGAACGAAACAACCGCACCTTTTTTCAGATTTGCATTCAATTCATCTACAAATTCATCATTTTCAAAAATCATTTTATATACCCCGACAACTTATTACGCATCCGATCCCACAATTCAAATACATATGGTATTTTAAGCAAAGCAGACAATATCGAATATATCAAAGCGCAGACCAACGAAATAACAACAATCTTTAGGATAAGCGTAATCTGCGTTGTAGCAACAAGACCATCCCAGAGCCTATACAATTCCAAACAGCAAAAATATGTAATTACAGCTGCTACAAGCATTTTAAACATGTTTTTAAAATACAATCCATAATCCATACTCATTTTTTTCTTTATCAAAAGCCCGAGCCAGAACCCGTTAATCAAGGTTACAAAAGAAGTTGAAAGTGTAATCCCGCCGATACCCAGCTCTTTTACAAAGAAATAATTAAGAATAAATTTAATAACAACTGATGACAATGCAACTAAAAAAGGAGTTTTAGAATCGTTAAAGGCATAAAAAACTCTTGTTATAGAATCTCTGAAAACATACGGAATAATAGCTATCGACAAATAACACAATGCCTCAGTCACCATCATGGTAGCGACTTCGTTAAACGCCCCCCTTTGAAATATAAGTTGTATAGCATTAGATGAAAGCAATATTATCAGCACAAGGATCGGGAACGCAACAAAATTCAACAGACCAACACCCTTGTTGAAATAATATCTTATATCATCATAATTTTTTTCTCCGACAAGTTTTGAAAAGATAGGAAACAGCGGAACCAAAAATGCCGTAACCAGAATTCCGACAGGGAATTGGAACAACCTGTTTGCATAACCGATAGCCGACCACGCACCCTCTTGCAGCTGTGAAGCAAAGAACATATCAACATATATATATATCTGCCCCACAGTTGAACTCAAAATTGCCGGAAAAAGCAGCTCGAGAATATTTTTATACTGAGGATTGTTAAATATATCAAGATTGGGACGAAAACGAAAACCCAATGACCTCAACTTGGGTAACTGATATACAAACTGGCACAATGCACCTATCGTCGTAGCCCCAGCAAGAATATAGCCGGAACCGTCATGATGAACAAGTGAAATTATCACTATTATAGCTATACTCATCAACATTGGTGAAATATTAGGAATCAAAAATTCCTTATAAGTTATCAAAATCCCGTAATATATCCCGACAACTCCTCCGACAACCAATGCCGGCGTCATTATTTTCAAGTGCATACTCGCCAAATGTATCAACTGCGGCGTACCGTTTGATATTATTATTTGCATGATAACATCCGAAAATACAAAACATAGCACACCAAGCACCAAAAATACCAAAAACGTTGAAGTTAAAAATGTATTAAATAACTTGTTAACCTCTAAAGGTGCCTTTTCATCGAGGTTGGGAATCATTTTAGAAAACACCGAAACAACAGCGCTGTGAAACGGCCCGCCGATTCCGCCCAACAAGATCAATGCCAGTGAAGGAATTTGATATGCATAAAAATAAGCATCCGAAACCAATCCCGCACCATAAAAATTTGCTATTACAACATCACGTAAAAAACCTATTATCTTGCTTATAATAGTGACAAAAGCAATAATCCAAGCGGCTTTTAAAAGGCTCTGTGTTTTAGTCATGCTCAGTCTCACCTGTTTTGCCGAGTTCTATATACAATCTTAGCGATTTCTTTTGATTATCGTTGTAAGGAAGAATGAAAGTAACCTCATTACGACCTTTTTTCATATACGGCGACAGATCTATTTGCGTAGGCTTAAATAAATGTGGAGCCAACTCATAGCGTAACTCTCTTGAATTAACAACAACTATCAATTCACTAAACCGAAATTTATTTTCAACAAAAAGCACACCCTTCTTCTCTTTTGTATAAAAATAAACAGAATCAGTATCCTTACCCGGTTCATTGGTAAGTATTATCGGATAAGTCGCAATAGAAATCCCTGAGTAGTAATGTTTCAATATTTGATCGTAAGAATACCCCATTGCAGACATCATGCCAGCACCCCACTGACTCATTCCGACACCATGCCCGAATCCTCCGCCGTGGACAACAATTTTCTCGAGATTACCCTTTGCATCCTGACTAAAATCGAAAACTATGTTTGCAGATGGCAAAGGTTTAGAATCTTTTTGAAAAACACGTCTTATAACGAGTTCTTTTTCGACAACAAAATTATTCTTATCAGTTTGAATTTCAACAGCAACAGCCTTGCCTGAAATCCCTCGTCTAATAACTTTTATATCACGTAACTTACCAAAATCCGACTCACAATTTAATGCCGGTTTAACAAATCCGGTTGAAGAATTGGTTTTGAGAGTTCCTTTCAAAACATCCTCCAACTCCTTGACCTCCCAGGCTCTATCCCAACGAAAATAAGGAGATTTGTTATCAAAAGTTGTCGGAGTAGACAGATAAAATTCACGGACATCGCCTTCAGTTTTCAGCGGTTTAATTTTGTCATTATCAGGCACCCCCCGCAAGTATGTTTTTATAGGCGGCGGAAACCCTTTTGGTGCAGCGTCAAAAAACGCATTCTCATAATCCTCTGTATATCCGCCGGCAGTAGAACTGTACAATGCCAGTATCAATTCACCATTAGACATCGCAACAATATTTTCAGTCTCGGCAATCGCTCTATCCGACAGCTCTGACTCACTGCCTGCACCGTAATATACCTGACAAGCTACAGAATCGCATACATCAAAGTTGTGATAATTTTTCTCCCGAGGTTTTAACACATAATTTCTTGCCGTAACAGTCTGAGCCTTCAATGCTTCCAAACCGAATTTCACCGGCATCTCATTCGGTACAACCCCTCTCAAATATGATTGTATATCCAAAACATTCACAACACTAAACAAATTATCTTTTGAATCAGATTTTGTAAGCTCAAAAGTACCACGATAAATAGCCGTTTTTCCTGCACGTTTTAAATTAGGGATATACAAAAAACCCGTATCAGAACTGGCAACAATAGGTCCTTTCAAACCTGATGCCACTTCTTTTCCGTTCATATAAATATCAAAAAGGTTCTCTTTCATCGAAACCGTAGCAGGGGTATTTGCTAAAAATTCACAAATGACATTATTGTTCGATTTATCAATCAAAACAAAATCATCCGTAGACGATACCTCAACATCCTGAAAATAATATCTGGCAAAATCCGTATCGCTTATACCTACTCTAACTTCATAACCGTTTTTCGCCTGTATTGCTTCAGCACACACCGGAGTGAAAATTATTAACAATAATAATATAATTAATCTTTTTATCATATATCCTTTACTATCTTTCAATTTTATACCAAACAAACTATTTACACGAATTTTGCCATTCACAAAGCCAATTTTTCTCCGTATCACTCAACAAACCATATTCAATACATTTTTCCTGAAAAGGCATCTTGGATAATGATTCAATAGTATACGCACCGTTTTTTTTAGTCAAATAAACAGTGTTTTCAAGTCTAATCCCGCCGAATCCCTTTTTGTACAATCCGGGTTCAATCGTAAATACCATATTTTCTTTCAAAAATTTTCGTCCGAGCTTTGATGAAGAAATTGACGGCGGAGCCTCATGAACGTTGATACCAACACCATGCCCGAGACCATGATTAAAGTTGAAACCCTCATCCAACAATCCGGACTTTTTCGCAATCTTTCTCGCAATCCTATCCAATGTTGCACCCGTCGTTCTTGAATTAACTTTGTGATGATATGCGTTTAAAAACATTTTCAATACAGTCGTATAAACTCGTTTTTGTTGAGCGGAAGCCGAACCTTTTACGAAAGTTCTCGTTATATCAGTAGAATAACCGCCTTCAAAATGTCCTCCGCAATCCAAAAGCACAAAATCACCTTCCCTAACAAAAACATTTTTAGAAGGGTGAGAATAATGTATTATTGAAGAATTTTCACCAACAGCAAGAATCGTCTTAAAACTCAATTGTATAGCCCCTTGTTCTTCGTAAAATTTCTCAACCTGCTTCGCAATTGTATATTCATCGAGATTCTCATTTTCTTCAATAAACCGCTCAATAGAAGCAACAACACGATCTGTACGCTTAAAATTATCTTTAAAATGTTCAATTTCAGCACTGTTTTTTATCGATTTCATGATTGAAATCAGATTTTTTCTAAGCTCCTTAGACCTGCGTCTTATCAGCTTGTAATCCGCATAATTGATTGTATCGGGTGAATACAACACCTGACATTTCGGTACTAAAAACTTCGAAAATTCACGAAGCGGCCGTACCTCAAAATATTCACCGCAATTTTCAACTTCTTCATCAGTATACAAAATTGCTTTGTTTTTTTGTATAACAAGCTTGGACTTAAACACCGAGCTATAAGGCGTCTTATACTGCCTCAAGTTTGTTAAATAAGCTATATTTTCAAGATTAGTCTCAAGATAGATCTGTCTGTCCCTCAATTTTGAAAAAATATACCTCAACTTATCATCAGCAGACCGACCACTGATACTTTCAGGAATTAATCTCACAGGCACCCGCTGCGCGCTAACCTCAAATTGCACAAACCTCTCAACAGGCTCAAAATCTAAATCCACAATCTTGATATTTTTTGAGGCGAATTTCTTTTTTAAAGCCCTGTAAAAAGCAAGTGAAACTTTTTTCGATACAACACCGACACGAGAATTTTCACTCACCCTCTCCAACAAAGCATCAAGAAAACTCTCGCCCAACCGAAGCTTAACAACAGTAGTTACCCGATTGTCAACCTCATCATCTGCCTGCTGATGATACCGACCATCAACAAACTGCCATACATCAGATTCACTCACCAATACATCACCGGTTGACCCGCTAAACCCCGTGACAAAATATCTTGCAGTATTTTTCAACTCATTGTAC
>CASEVT010000079.1 GCA_949291445.1 uncultured bacterium
AGCGTTAATAGCTTTTTTAAGCATTTCAACCGCATTGGTATAATCACCCGACTTGAGCATAGCAAGACCGTAATTTGAATACTCTTTAAAACCTGAAGGGTTCTTCGTATACAACTCTGCATATTCATCAGCAGCATCCTGATACTTATCCATTTTCAAATATATAGACGCAAGATTTTCCCTTGCTTCATTGTTATCAGGATAATACCCCAAAAAGGATTTATAATACTTTATCGCCTCAACATTGTCGCCTTGCAAAAACTTTACATTTGCGAGATTCAAATAATTATATTTATATTCCGGAAAAATAGTAAGCGCCTGAGAATAGGCCTGAAAAGCATTCTCAAAATCATTTTGTTGCTGCAAAATATTACCGATGCTTATATACACGACTGCATCATTGGGTTTAATTTTTATAGCTTTTTTGTAAGCGACCAAAGCATTTTGCCAATCACCTATCTCAGAATAAAGCCCGCCGAGTTTTATATATAAAATAGCCTCATCAGGAGATATTTCAATAGCATTTTTAAGAAGTTTTACAGCCTGCATATAATCATTTTGTTTTTCAAGAGCGGAAGCATCTTGAAAATACTTATATGCCTCAGGCGACATCTTTGCTTCAGTTGAAACCGAGCATATAAAAAGTAATAATGATAATGCTAGTATTATTTTGCGCTTCATGGTTAAATTATCCCTTTTTTCTCAAAAAAAATCAATCATTTTTCACAAGTTTATGATAAGCCTGAGAATTAATCTCTCCACCTATTAAAATTATCAATGAAGTATAGTAAAGCCAAACCATCAACATGGCAAATGCTCCGATAGCACCGTAAACGCGGTTGTAAGTATTAAGATTGTTAATATAAACAGAAAAACACCACGATCCAAACATCCAACAGAAGCAAAAGAACAAAGCACCGGGCAATGCGGCCTTACTCTTGAGTATCTCATGCCCCTCAGTCGCGGGTAATATATAATAATTCAAATAAGCCATTATATACAACGCAACAAATGCAACCGGCCACCTGATTATCATAACGACGTTGATAAAATTATCAGACATATGAATAAAATTAAGCAAGAACTGAAGAATAATCTTACCGAAAATAATTAAGTTCACCGATATAAACATGACAAAAGCATTGATAAAAACCATCAAAACAGACAAAAGTCTTGTAATAATCAGATTTCTATCCTCTTCAATACCCAAAGCGCGGTTCAGCCCTTTGATAATAACAAAAATAGCATTTGAAGCGAGAGCAACAGTGACAACAAAACCGAAAATAGCGACCAACCCGCCCTTTTCAAATATCACGACCTCTTCCAAAACTTCCTTAATCAAACTAACAGACTGAGAAGGAGCAACAGAATCCAAAAAGTGAATAATTGGCATCATTAACGATTTTTTTCCAAGCCATCCAAAAAACGACATTACCAGAAGCATAAACGGAAAAATCCCGATCGCAAACCAAAAGCCCATTTCAGCAGCCATCCCGAGAAAATCATCGATTATTACACGATTGATAAGATTGACCAAATACTTTTTAACACTCTCAAATATACTCATAAATACTTTTTAATCTCTTCCAACAATTTTTCAGCAGCAATCTTCAAAGGTTTTTTTATAGTACATCCGGCAGCAAATGTGTGCCCGCCGCCACCGAAAACTGCAGCAACTTTACTCACGTCTATATTTTTACTTCTCAAACTGACTTTAGAAGTTTGTTGATCAATTTCCTTAACAACAAACGACACCTCAGTAGTATTAATCTGTCTCAAAGCCTCCACAATACCTTCAGTATGATCATTTTGAGCATGGAACTTTTTCATGTCATCATCTGAAATTTTCACATAAGCAACTTTATCATTAAGTTCAAATTGAGCATTAATGAGGCTATTAGCCTGCAACATAACCATTGGTTTCGGTTTAGACTCATAGCACAAACGAGATATCTCAGAAGGTACAGCCCCTAAATCGACGAGCAAAGCAGCCTTCTTCAAAGTTGACGCTGCGGTATTTTCAAATCTAAACCCGCCCGTATCCGTAAGAATTGAGGTATAGAGACATTTTGCCGCATCGGCATTAATTTTCAACCCGAGTTCAGTACAAATATCAAAAAGCACTTCACCGGCAGAACACGCATCGGGATTAATAAAATTAATATCACCGTAACCGATATTAGTCTTATGATGATCTATATTCATCCTAAGATTAGCAGCCTCAAAAATCCCGATTCCGGCGACCATTCTGTCCTTAGCCGCAATATCAACAGCAATAGCAAGATCATACTTATCTGAGACAATCTGATCTGTGGTTTTAACTTTATCTATCAAGGGCAAAAAATTATAAATATCAGGAACTTTTCCTAATACAACAGTTTGCGGATTTTTATTAAAATTTGTATTAATAATTATTTGCAGGGCGAGCATACTACCCAATGTATCCCCATCCGGATTCACATGAGAAAAAATAATTATATTCTGAGCTTTTTCTATACTTTCTTTAAATAATTGATAGTTCATAATATTTATTCTTTAATTAAAACAATTATAGAACAAAAATACATTTCATTAAAGGACAAGAAATGATACACCACATAACACTGATAGTACTGGGACTTTTGCTGATAGTAGGAAGCTGTATAGTATTCACAAATGCAATAGAACATTTAGGAAAATGTTGTAAGCTAAATGACGGAGCAGTAGGCAGTATTCTAGCCGCCGTAGGTACAGCATTACCTGAGACGATAGTGCCTCTGGTAGCAATTTTAGGTGCATATATTACGGGCAAAAACATCAATGCAGGTGAAGAAATCGGCATCGGAGCAATTTTGGGCTCACCGTTTTTACTCTCGACACTGGCAATGTTCATTACGGGATTGGCAATTTTGATATTTACCGGAACAAAAAAACGAACAGCACAAATAAACACCGATTATTCAATACTGACAAGGGATTTAAGGTTTTTTCTAATAAGCTATACAATAGCCGTTTTAAGCTCTTTTGTTCATATATATATTATAAAAATTATTATAGCAGTGGGGCTTTTAGCATATTATTTAACCTACGTAATCAGAACGATAAAACGCTGCCAAGGAGGCGATTGTGAAGAAGAGCTTGATGAATTGATCTTTCAAAAAATATTGAAAAGATACAATATGCCAATAATTTGGTTTCAAATCATTCTTTCAATTTTGTGTTTAATATATTTTTCACACATATTTGTAGAACAAATAAAATACTTCGCAGAAATATTTAAAATCAATCCCCTAATCCTAAGCTTGATATTAGCCCCAATAGCAACGGAGCTACCGGAAATGTTCAACAGCGTTTTATGGGTAAACAGCAGCAAAGATCAGTTAGCACTGGGGAATATAACAGGAGCATTAGTTTTTCAAAGTTGCATACCCGCGTCTATTGGTATACTTCTAACGCCGTGGGATTTCGGACAAGAATCGCTCATAAACATATGTTTAGTATACTTATCAACGATTCTGCTTTATGTAACAACACAAAAAAACAAACAGATAAGTATTCATACACTTATACTTTGCGGAATTTTCTACATATTATACATAATCTACGTACTTAGTAAGATTCTAAACTAATCAAGAAATACCGGAACCGGAATCAGAAGGTTTTAAAATAATATTAGCGGCATCTTTAGCAGCAGCAGTAGCGGCTTGTTGAGCTTTTTTCAACGCTTCAAATTCAGTTTTAAAAGTATGCTGCCGTTGCTGATAATTTTTATACATCTCATCAACTTTTGAACCGATAACACTTAATAATGCGCCGGAGATAAGCCCGAGGGCCATGTTAGTAGGACCGGTCAACATTCTTGTAGTCCCGTAATAAGCAGTACCGATACCACCGATAATCGGGATACCTTGAGTAAGTGTATTAGTGATTCTCTGATCTTTGTCCTTAGCACTAATAACAAGTGCCGTACCCAAAGCAGTAGGAGCCAAAATTCCGAGAATATCAGTAGGAGCAGATCCCATCTGTAATTCTGCAAACTTTTCATACGCAACAAGCTCAGTAGAAATAGCATTATTCATATTTTTGTTAAACTCATCGGCCAATTTTTTCGCTTCTTTATATTCTTTAGACTCTTTTCCGAACTTATCTTTCAAGAGAGTCAACGCATCTTGAACCAGACCTTTCTTAGTTTTATTGGCATCAAGAATATCAGTAAATTTGGAAATCAAAGCATCCGGATTAAAGTTAGCTCCGCCATCCAAATGTTTTTTCAATGCAAAAACAATATCTTTCATTTGAGAGCAAAGAAGAGTTCTTTGTTCGTTTTCATTTTGACCGGAGAGCTTTTCATATTGAGAAATTTTAGCCTCTAAATCCTGCATTAAAGAAACCGCTTTGGGGTTTTTCGGATTGACATGGATTTTAAAGTTATTTAAATTTTCTTTCAATAGGTGATGATTATCAGCAATATTATTAGAAATCGTTTGTTTATTCTGTTTCAGTATGCGCAACATTTCATTGCGTTCTTTTTCACACATATCCATAGTCATATAAGATTTTAAACGTTCACGGTTAGACTTACTAAAAATGCTGTCATTTTTGCTAAAAATCTTGAAAGAGTTCCATACCCGAGAGTGTAAATCGGCAAGCGAATTCCACATATTTTCAGAGCGTCTGAAATGATGTTGTACAGAAAAATTGTCATAATATGCCTTTGAAATATCTTCACTAAACTTAGCAAATTCAAAAGCCTTATCGGGTGAATTTTTAGCCAGTTGTTCAATATAAGAGCAAAACCGAACACCGCTCAACTCTGCACTTTTATAGGCATTATTTTTAGTTTTTAAAACGATATTTTTGAAGGAATTATTAATAACATCAACAAGCCCTTTCATCCCGCAAGTTTTCATAACCTGCATAACAGTACCGTCTTTAAGCACATTCAAATTTGAACTTGCCTCAAGAAAATTAGTAACAGGCTCAACGATCTTTGCAAATTGAAGCTTAGTTTTTTGTATAAAAGTAAGGTTTTTGTAATCAACAGCCAAATCATAGGACTTTCTTTTCAGGTCAGATGAAAACCGTTTTAATTTTTTATATAAACCGCTTGATGCACCCTTAGATAGGGTAGCAAACCCGACAAGTGTCAGCAGTAAGGCACCGCCGATAGAAACACCGGCTATGGTAAATCCATTTCTTTTATCTTTTTTTTCTACACAAGCCACCTTAATTGAAGGAGCTTCATACAAATTTTGAGGCGCAGACTCACCGGATCTAACATCAGATACTTTTATCTGAATAGGATTTAGCGAATTATATAAATTATTTCCACCTGTAATATTCTGAACCATAAGCACCTTACTTATTACTATAAAAACACAATTTAAAAAAAAATTGCTAGATAAAAAAAAAGGGACTCGCAATAAGTCCCCCGGAATTCTTTTTTGTAATTCCTCGTGTGTAAGTGTGTAGGTTAGTAGTGTGTGGTAGGTTAGTGTGTATGAAGTATTTATAATTGATTTTTTGATTATTTTTGTTATCTGTCTTACATATATATAAAGTATATTCAAGAAAAAAAATTGCCTTTTAATCAGAGCAGGGGTTAACATTTCTTAACATTAATTTCAAAAGGTAATAATAAATCAAAAATAGAAATAAAACGAACTATTGCAAAGAAGGATCCTTGCCGATAGTCCATCTTAAGCCGGCGGAGAGGGAGACGCCGTTGCGGCCGCCGTTTTGGATCATTGCTTGGCCATAGGCTACGAATCTGTCTTTGATTGTGCGTTGCAACCCTACCCCATACTGTACGTAAGGATCTATGCTCATCTCCGGCAGTCTTACGCTATCTGCTGTCACCTTGCTTTCATCAAGCAAGTTCCAGATCATCGATACCG
>CASEVT010000080.1 GCA_949291445.1 uncultured bacterium
ACCGTAAGATCCTCGACCTCACCGAAATCATCATTAATCATCCGTGCAAGTTCACAAGTTTTTTTGTAAACTTGCTGTTCATCAAACAAAATTTTTAAATCTTGAGGTTTCTTATCCATTTTCACCGCTTTTCCAGTTTAATAATATACTCAGGACGGTCAACACAGCGTAACTTGTTGCTCAAACAGCAGCCTGCCGCCCAGAGGACTTCATTGTTTTTACATAACAGTATAATACCATTTCTCAAAGGCTTTGGGATATTTTTGTTAATAAAAAATTTTTTTAACTTCATACTGCCCGACATCCCAAACGGATTAATCAAATCCCCGTCACGCCTGTACCTTAAACAAATCGGAAAAGGCAAAGGACCTGTATAAGCCCATTTTTCAGATTCAGAAGGATAACCCTCAAACCCGCCATCAAATTTTTGCACAGTAAATTTGTAATCGCAAAACTCATACTCGCCGCAACCAGAAATCTCAATCTCTGCCGCGGATTTTTCAATATAAACAACAGGATAAAAACAACTTTTGCTAACCATTAAAAACAAATTATGATTCAAAGAAAAAGTTTTGCCGGAAGCGCAATCAGCATTTTCTTGAATAAACCCGATAACCTCATCGATTCTTTTTGAATCATAGTCAATACCGTTTTCAATCAGCAAATTCATAATAAACTTTTTTTGAACATCCACAGACAACCTGAGAAAATTCTGTGTCAAAAATTTTTCACCCGACTTAACCTGTTTTTCAAGGTAGTTTAAATATTCATTGACAATCCGCTCTTCAGAGAGTGCAACCTGACTCAAGTTGTAAATTTTATCTTCGACAGAAGGATTAATCTCTTTCATCACAGGCAATATTTTATGTCGAATAAAATTGCGCTTATATTTCAAACAGCGGTTGCTGGAATCGTCATTAGGATTGAGTTTATATTCACTGCAATAATTTTCAACATCAGCTCTTAAAAAATTCATTAAGGGACGAAAAATCTCACATCCGTTAATAGAACTATACTCGCTTATCCCGCTCAATCCTCTGACACCTGTACCTTTAATCAGCCTGTAAATAACCGTTTCAGCATTATCAGATTTTGTATGCGCAAGAAAAATGCCTTTTGCATTATATTTTTCATAACATTTTTTAAAAAATTCCTGTCTGGCATCTCTTGCGGCGGTCTCGGTCTTTTTTACGGAAGAATCAAGTTTTTCGCAATAGAATTGAATACCACGCTGCTCACAAAACCTTTTGCAATTTTGCTCTTCTAAATCCGACTCCGCCCCTCGCCAATTGTGATTTAAATGCACTGCAACAAGTTTTAGCTCAAACTGACTTAAAATATGCAAAAGGCACATAGAATCGAACCCGCCGGAAAACCCTACAAGATAAGTATTATCCGGATTCAAAAGATTATATTTTTTTAAAAATTTTTCAACATCTTCAAACACAACCCTATTTTTTCATAAATCAACAATTTTGCCAAGAAATCAAATCACAAAATACATTTTTATCATTTATACTAAAATAATAAGAGAATTTGGAGAAACAAAGTGAAAAGATGCAGCTGGGTTGACGAAAAGTCTGAAATATATATAAAATACCACGATGAAGAATGGGGCGTACCAAAATACGACGATCGAGAATTGTTTGAACTTTTAGTGCTTGAATCATTTCAAGCCGGACTCTCGTGGATTACCGTTCTCAAAAAACGCAACGCTTTTAGATTAGCGTACGACAACTTTGACGTAAAAAAAGTTGCTAACTACTCTGAAAAAAAGATTAACGAACTGCTCGTCAATAAAGATATCATCAGGAGTAAAGGTAAAATAATTGCATCAATTAATAACGCAAAAATCTTCATCGAAATACAAAAAGAATTCGGCAGCTTTTCAAACTATATATGGCATTTTACGGATAAAAAAATCATCCGTAATAACACATCACAAATTCCGGTAAGTACACCCTTATCAGATAAAATCTCAAAAGACTTGAAAAAACGCGGTATGAAATACACAGGTACGATCATTATCTATTCGTATTTGCAAGCAATTGGCATCATAAATGATCATGAAAAATCCTGTTTTAAATACTCTGCAAAGTAAACCTCTCAACCGTAATCTTTTAAAATAAATTCAGGGTGACAACAGGGTCTGTAAAGTTTATTTTAAAGCAAGTTTTTCTCTGCTTAATTACCACCCATTCTTTGATCGCAAAGAACGGGTGGAGCCCAAGAAACTCTTCGACCGAATGTTTCGTTCCTACAGAAACTAT
>CASEVT010000081.1 GCA_949291445.1 uncultured bacterium
AAACTACTATATGAACTCAGAAAAAACATCAAAGATACGATTGATTTACAGATTTGAATCACAAAACTAACACACTAAAAGACAACAGTTATAAACACATGAAAAAAGAGAGCTCCGTGAACAGAGCTCCCTTTTTTTAGAATTACAAAGCTTAGTCACCAAGAGCCCATCTCCAGCCCATGGTTAAAGCGACACCATTACGTCCGCCGTTTCTGATCATCGCCTGTCCAAATCCTGTCAACCTGTCACCGACTCGCTTTTGAACACCAACTCCATACTCTACAAACGGATCAACAGAAAGTCTGTCTAATGCAACATCATTTGCATAAAACTTAGTCTTGTTCATCAAGTTCCAAGTCATATTTACACCCAAATATGGCTGCCAACCTGTTTTTGTATTCATTATCAACTTGATTCCCGGTATAAGTTCAATAACGTTCAACGGATCGTTAGAAATATTCAATCCCGCAGCATCTGTATAATTAAAGACATTTACGAAAGTATAAGACATCATGTAACTTGGTTGTAAGATGAATTTACCTTGAGCAAATTCAAAATTATAACCGGATTTCCAAGCAGCACCTGTCATAAGCATTGGGAAGTCTTCATTACCATATGCAGAGTTTGCAGAAACACCGCTTGCACTGACGTTTGCCGTTAAACCGGTAAAGAAATTACCCTTATACAAAGTTCCGACACCGCCAATTGCACCACCATTTTGCCAGATACCTACTCCGTTATACGCCTGGTGAGAACCATGATAAGCTCCGAAGAATGAATATGTAGCATCCCATCCGTGTCCAATATCAATGATATCACTATCACCGCCAACTAATGCGCCATAGCTTACATTTGATACACGGGGACCGCCACTAAGAGGAACATTTTCAAAGTTTGAAAACGGTCTGACCCAGAATCCATCCCTCTCCTCCGGTATTATTGTAGGCTGATACAAACCGGGCGTTACATCGTATGTAGACGCATACTTATTTCTATGCTTCAATGCTTCACGTTGTTCTCTGGTCATTAGCATTACCATGTCCATATTAGCGAACGACTGCCTATACAAGTTATCCATCATAAGAAAACCGGCTTGTGCTGCTACTGGAGCGATCAAAGCATTGTCAGAATTTCCCATTTGATTGAAGACGAAATATTCACCGGGCGTCGCGCCTGATGCAACACCGTCATCATATATTTGTTTTACTGCGTATTTATAAATAGGACCACTTACAATACCATTTTCAATAGTGTTTGTTACAACACCATTACCACTAATTGCCGCCAAATCCGTAAACAAGATTTTAGCATTCTTTTCTGATGAATCGGAAATAGAATGCATATGTGAAATGTTTATATTACCGGATGTATAATTCACATTCGAAGAACTACTCAAGATGCTGTCCATACTTTTATTCGCAATATCAACATCTAATGCTAAATTAGTATTGCCGTTTATATTGATATTACCTGCTCCGATAGGGTTGACTTCCCCGTTCATCAAGTGCAATGTACCGCCCATCAACGTTAAGTCATTTGAAGCACCTAAATGCTTATCTCTAGCAAATCTCAAAGTACCACGGTTTAATGTTATATCAGCATCGCTGACCGCAGCATTAAACTCTACCAATCCGGTATTACCGGCTGTCGGGTTTATATTTATTTCTGATTTATCACCAGCCGAACCTGTTACGGCAGAGTTAAATTGAATCACACGATTTGCTTGCGCATTCAAATTCGCAACCGCATTCGCATTCAACACAACTGTATCAACAGTGGCACTATTTGTATTATTGATATCACCAAATACTACGTTTTTATTCACGGCAGAAATGTTTGTGGTTGAATTTGAAGCCGCATAAAGTGCACCGCCGGAACTCGCAACATTGCCCTTAAATGAACTGTCTGTAATATTCATTGTACCGCTTGCGGCATTATATAGCGCACCACCGGAAATAGATTGCACCGCACCATCAGCTGACTTGCCGTTATCTACAAATTGAGAATTTTGAATAGTTATTGTGCTTTCATTATATACTGCACCGCCATTATTAGCCACGTTACCTTCAAAATAGGCATTGTTAACGGAAAGATTATTTACACCGGAACCGACAGGCGCCCTGTTTGAAATTGCACCCCCATTACCGGTAACTAAATTCGAACCGCCCACGGTAGAATACCCGTTGTTTAGAAATTGTGAATTCTGGATATCTCCGTTTCCTCTGTTTGCTATGGCTGCACCATAATCAGTTGCAAAGTTATTTTCAAAATTTACATAGTTTACAGTTAAAGTACCGTTTGGCTTTTCAGTAGCAGATGCCGTAAGTCGTCCTGAATTATATATTGCACCACCGGCACTGGTTTTTACTGAGCCGTCTGCACTTATACCGTTATCGTGAATCTGGCTGTTACTAATCGCCGTATCACCGTATGTCCATATTGCACCACCTTGGTTATTGCTGTAGTTATTGTTAAACTCTGCATCCTCAATATCCAAAGTGGTTTCGAAAAAGTCACCGGTACTTGAAAGTTCAAGGCTTGATGTATAGATCGCACCACCATTACCCGCAAAATTGTTTTCAAACTTAGTACCATCTGAAATATTTACCGTACCTCCACGATAATTTCCGAGGGCGCCACCTGAACCATACGTACCGTCTACAGCTTGAGCACTGTTACCGTCAAATGTAGAGCCGGTAATGTTCACAATTGCATTAGAGTTATACACCGCACCGCTATTTATTTCAGCGGTATTACCGGTAAACGTCGTATTACTAATTGTCAAATTCTGTGAATTGTCATCTGCGGTATTAAAAATTGCGCCGCCACGACCGTGGTTACCATCGGTAGTACCAGCATTCGGAACAACTGCGTGGTTATTCTGAAAAACAGAATTTGAAACTTTTGCGGTTCCGGCATTATATATTGCACCACCATTTGCAGCATAATTGTTTTCGAATTTTGAATTGTTATTTACGGTAAGATTACTTGTTGTATCCCCGCTTGCAGCATGAGCAGCGTTATATATCGCACCTCCGTTAACTGTAACCGTAGGCTTGCCGCCATCTTGAGGGGTTGCAGGATCTCCATCCGCATCTGTGTATATTATATCGCCATTAACATCGGTATATACACCATTCCCTGTAAATATAGAGTTACTAACAGTAACCGTTCCTTGATCATTGTATATAGCACCACCGTTACCGGAATTCGTCACTCCGGCACCTGACGGCGGAATCGTTGTATTATTTGTAAAATCAGAATTTGAAACGTTGAGTGTTCCGGTATTACCTATCGCACCACCGTTATTTCCACCACCCTGATTCAACTGTACATTATTTAATGTAAGTCCACCTGTCGCATTAGTGTTATTAATCAACTGAGGGGCCGTCGCACCCGTCGTCACATTGTCTTTATAACCGGAGATTGAATACTTACCGCCTACACCATCACTACCGTTAATAGTCAAACCAGCTGCGGGAACGTTAATTGTCGTATCACCTGAGGCTTTATCCGCAACGTAATTTGCATCTAAATTAACTGTTCCACCACTGCTGACATCGTTTTGTAATTCATCCCAATCACCATTTTGTGCATAAACAGAATTTGAGGATACTGCAGGAAACATAGTTACAGCCATGGCTGCTATTAAAAATTTGCGCATATTTTTGGATTTCGAATTTCTCATATTCCACTCTATTTCTAAATACAATAATAATTTCTAATTACACTGGCACCATAAATCAAAGGACAATATAGTACATTTTATCATCTCACAAAAATATCAAATAATACTCAAATTTAACAAAAATTTACCGTTTTAACTATACATTAAATTAGTTATTTTTTTAAATTGGTATTTAAGATTAAAATGATTATTTTGTCTAGCTGGCAAAATTCAAATAATACAGCTTGCTCAACATAGAAAAGTAAAATCAACAAAAGAACTGTTACATAGTTATTGTAAACAGAGATTAAACATTACCGACAGCAATCTCTGACAGTATGTCTTGAAAATTTTTACACAAAATTTCTGCAAATTCCAAAGGATCAATTTGAGTACAAACGACAGACAGGATATCATCCGGCAACTCCGTCAACATTTTTATTAAGTCTTCTGGTTCAAGTTTATCCATTGCCTTAACAATATCAGGCTTATCTAACTGTTTTAGCGGCATAGTAAGGGCATTTTTACTGAATTCAGTCCATAATTTTTCATCCTTTTTAGTCAGATACAAAATCATGTCCATTTTTTCTTCGCGTTCAAAGCATTTCAAAGCTTCTTTAAATTTATCAGGTTGAAGTTTTTCAAGAAATTTATAAATTTGTTCCGGCTCCATCTCCAGACCGTCAACTTTTTTTCCCATTACTTTTGTCAAGAATTTTTCCATCATTTTGTTAAGTTTTTCAGGCTGGATTGTTTTTATAAAGTCCATTATATGATTTTTATCGAGTTTATCAGAATCGAAAAACTTGTCTATTTCTTTTTCGGGAATCATTTTCAAGAATTTTTCAGGCGAAATAACATTAAACAAAACACTGCAAATTTTTTCCTTTGGCAAATCATAAATTAAATTTAAAATCTTAGTTTTGGTAAAGAACATCATCCCCATCAACAAATCTTTTTGATCAAGAAATTGTAAAAGATATTGCAAATCATCAGTATTCATATTTCTAATGATTGCATAGCGATTTCTTGCACTGGTCAATTTAAAGAGTTTAGCAAGTTCTCTGGGATTTTTTAAAACCTTTATATCAAAATTTACAGCATTGGAATTACCCTGTTTTTCCTCCAGAGCCATAATTTCTTTTATACTTTTATCGCCATATTGATTTACCCTTTGAGTGCCAATCTCAAAGTTATTCGTCAAATAACTTAAATCAATATCCAGTCTGATCATAGAACTGCCTTAAATCGCCAATACTCTTATATTATAATTAACGGTTTTTTTTTGGATATCTTTAGTATTTTTATAAAAACATTTACATTTCTTAAAATTAGGGCAATTATTCAATGTATATATTTTTTATATATTTATAGAGTATAAGTACGAGAAAGAGAGAGAGAAAAACTATGGGCATCAATTTTGGATCACTGACAAAAGTAGATTTTAAAATACAAACAGGAAACACAAAAGCACAACAGCTACAAGCAGAATACAATGAGCAATGGAATGTTTTTGAAGAAGCAAAAAAAGCGGAAGAAAACGCACAAAACGGAACAAAAACCTCAACAACGATGAGCATTGATGAACTGACAGCAGCAAGAGAAGAAGCAGAAAACAAACTCATCTCACTACAAACAACCCTTGCAGAAGAAACAAACGGAAAACAAAATCAGCAATCACCTGATGACAAAGAAAAAAATAAAATTCAAGGTTCACAATTCAAAGGAATGATGGCATAAAGATATATTCTTAAACTACAAAACAAAAAACTTGTAAAGCAGAATACATCTAAACCGAAATCAAAATTTGCAAAGACAAAGAAAAATCTATACAAATAGAGAGAAAGACAGATAAATGGATCCGGAATTTACCTACACACTACAAAACATATACACATCACAAATACCAGAAGGAAATGCGAACACATCAAATTCCGAATGGGCAGAAGTTGTGCAAACAAAAGGAAACTACCCCAACTTGTTTAGTTCGGGCGCACAAAATGTATTCAACCTCCCCTTTAATGATCTGTTAATAAGTCTTTTTCAAACACAAAACTCAACAAACAACATATTTGAAATGTTTACAAAAGCGCTGGACAACATTGCAAAAATCAATGCGGGATGTCCGTTTGTCAGCCCTTCAATATTTGGAGCACAGCAACCTAATACATCATATTTTAATTATTCCGCACCCAAACCCGGGCAAATAAGCGAAGAATTTTATGAAGAAGTCAAAAAGACAGCAAAAGAGATAAACTGCGATCCGGCAGACTTATTAGCGGTTATGTACTGTGAATCAGGGCTTAACTCTGCTGCACAAAATCCATCAGGAACAAAAGCAACAGGATTAATACAAATTACGGAATCAACAGCAAAAGAACTGGGTACAACTACGGAAGAACTAAAAAATATGACACCGCAAGAGCAATTAATTTACGTAAAAAAATATTTGTCAAACGCAAAAAAGATAGCAAAAATAGGCAACGACAAAAAAATTGACGGAGCAACACTTTACGCTCTGGTCTTTTTACCTGCTTATGCACAAAAGGATATCCTGACACGAAGCGGCGAAAGCTATTACAACAGCAATAAGTCACTGGACACAAATAAAGACAATGTCATAGACAAGCAAGATTTAGCAAAAAAAGTAAATCAAGCAAGAAAAGCTCTCGGATATGACACAGTAAATTATTTTTCATAAAAATTGAATATAATCTGAACTAAGATAGTAAAATAGCCCGATTGACTAATTGTTGATCGAGGCTATTTCGCATTTAATATAATTAATCTTTTTCATACTTCCAACTATTCTTAATTCCAGACAGGATGGACTTGCTTGCAAGTCCTTTTTTTTATTTACACAAATCGACCCACGCAAGACTTTTAGAAATAGTAAACAATTCATCACAAGTAAGTTCAATAGCGGAATTAGAACTGCCACAAGCTGGAAAAACGGTATTGAACCTTTTCAAAGAGATATCTGTATAAATTTTAACATCATCGGGAACCGCAAACGGACACACCCCCCCGATGGCATGACCTGTAAAAATCAAAACTTCATCAGCAGTGAGCATCTTTGCTTTAACATTGAAAAAGCTTTTAAACAACCTATTGTCAATTCTAACATCACCGGCAACAACAACTAAGACACAATGCTCATTAACTTTGAAAGAGAGAGTTTTTGCAATTCTCGCAGGAACAACCCCCAAAGTCTGAGCAGCCAGCTCCACAGTGGCGCTTGAGGTTTGAAAAATCATTATGTCATCTGATTTATTGTAATCCTTTAAATAAGCCCTAACAGCATCAATCGACATCTTCACATACCTTCCGTCAAAACCTGTAACACAATAATTTACATTTTATTATAAATGAATTCATACAAAAAAAATAAAAATAGCCCACCTGTATAACCCAAGGGAGTAATTGGCATAATAAGGAATTTTTTATTTAATATAATTAATCTTTTTCATACTTCCAATTATTCTTAATTCCAGACAGAACGGACTTGCTTGCAAGTCCTTTTTTTTAGTATAAATTGAAAATCAATTGGCACAAAAATATTTTTCAGATTAAAATATAGTAAAAAAGGGGCGAAAATGAGTCAAAGAGCAGAAAGGGCATTAAGTTTAAAAAAGCAAGGGTACAATTGCGCACAATCCGTAGTATGTGCATATAGTGAACTTTTTGGAGTAGACGAAAAGACCGCCTTCAGAATATCAGAAGGATTTGGAGGAGGAATGGGCGGATTGCAAGAGACCTGCGGAGCCGTAACCGCCATGTTTATGCTGGCAGGACTTACAGCAGAAGAAACAAATCTCGAATCACCCAACACAAAAATTGAAACATACAAAAAAGTTAAGCATCTTGCTCAAACATTTAAAAACAAAAATAAATCAATAATTTGTAAAGAACTAAAAGGCTTAACGGGAAATATTCCGCTAAGGACCTGTGAAGACTGTATCAAGGATGCTTGCGAAATATTTGAAGAATCAATACTTGCCGAAATACTCAATACTAAAAATATATAAAATCGCCAATAAAACAAAATTTAACTCGACTGGAAGCAAATACGTTAAGATTTAGTATAAATTAACATTTTTCGCAAGAAACTCATTAACATCAAAAAGCTTGCCGGAATGCACAAACATTTCATTTACAGCCGGCAGTGTAGAAATGTTGTCCTTTATCTTTTCTACAGGCACATCAGAATTAACAAAAGTATCAAGAAAAATATTTTTAAGATTCTTCAACGGTTCAACAGTTTTTTTTAGCTCATTCAAAAGCTCAATATTTTGAGGTTTAGCAGAAGGGTTAATAAGCACTTTTATAAAATTAATAAAATTCTGTTCCTTTTCAAAAGTACCTAAATATCCACCACTCAAAGTTTGTTCGGCAATCATAGGAATAGCAGACTTCGCAGCCGCAAAATGTTTTGCTAACGCAGTATTTTTAAGAATACCTCCACTCATTGAAAAAAGTGAATATTTAGCTGCCGATAAATCAGTATTATTCAATACTTGTTGCAAGAAACTCAAAGCATAGGGATTGTTTTTTGAAGCATAAATAATGTCACCTAAAAGATTTTCTAAATGCGATTTGCCGGTTTTAGGATCAATTGCAGTTAATCGAATATCCGTCATCAACATCGCAGTAGAATTTGCACGTTCAACAACATCCGAAACCAACGCCTTATGCTCAAAAGAAAGATTTCTTAAATCACTAATAAAATTACGGACAGCAGGAACACTCTGAGCATAAACCTCCAAATTATCACTAATCTGAGAAGCAGTCCGATTATCGGCAGGATGAACAACATGACCCATAGCTTCAAACCCGCCACCCCATCTACGAGTTATATTTTGCTCAACTGTCCTTGTCACATTTTTAACTTGCAAATTTATCAACTTATTAAATATTTTCATAAAAACCTTTCATTACCTAAACAACATAACGATATAAGTAGTATAAATATATTTTTTGCTACAAGAATCAAACAATATTAAGAATTATAAATATAAACCAAAATGAAAAAGCCTAACACACAAAGTCGACTAAAGACTGGTTTTTGTGAGAGGAGGTGGGAGACTAAAAAAGGTTTCAATTTTTCATGAAACCTCTTTTTAAACTCGAATCTGGCAACTAGCTATCTTCCTTAGGTACTCTTACGCCAAGTAATTTCGCCGCAAGCAGTCTTTACGACCGTGTCCGAGATGACTCTGCCGAACAAAAGCTGACTAAATGTCAGGTTTTGTGAGAGGGG
>CASEVT010000082.1 GCA_949291445.1 uncultured bacterium
ATAGTTTCTGTAGGAACGAAACATTCGGTCGAAGAGTTTCTTGGGCTCCACCCGTTCTTTGCGATCAAAGAATGGGTGGTAATTAAGTAGAGAAAATTTGCCTAAAAATAAACTGTCCCTAGTTAAAGTCACAACAGGGGCGAAGCCGCTGTAACTCAATAAAAACAGCTAATAAACTTCATTAACCACACAGTAGGCTTGAACAATCCTGAAGACCACCCATTCTTTGCGGTCAAAGAACGGGTGGTTATAATGTAGAAAAAAGTTGCATGGATTTTATGCTGGTTGTATTATAAATTTGGATGAACATACTGTGGACGGCATGTCATAGGTGTTCAAGAATATTCTAACGAAAGAAGGAGAATAAACTATGCCAAAAATGAAAACACACCGTGCGGCTGCAAAACGCTACAAAGTTACCGCTTCGGGCAAAATTCTCAGACGTTCGGCAGGTACCAAACACTTGCTGCAACACAAATCTGTTAGCAGAAAAAGAAGACTCGCCGGTATGCACGAAGTTGCTTCCGTTAATTTGGATTTAGTATCCAAAGAGTTACCTTACATGAAGTATTCAAGATAGGAAAGGGCTGAACAATGAGAGTTAAACGTGGTAACGTCTTAAGAAAAAGACATAAAAAAATATTAAAGCTGGCAAAAGGTTTCAAAGGTGCCAGAAGCAGAATTTTTAAAGTAGCTAATACAGCTGTTATGAAAAAGCTGAAATATCAATACAGAGACAGACGTCATCTGAAAAGAAATATGCGCAGACTCTGGATTGTAAGAATTAATGCTGCTGTCAGAGCTTATGGCTTGAGCTATTCTAAATTTATGAATGCTCTGAAAAAGTCTGAAATCACTGTTAACAGAAAGATGCTTGCAGAAATGGCGGTCAATGAACCTGAAGCATTTTCTGTTATTGTTGAAACTGCTAAGAAGGTTTCTGCTTAGTTTTAATTCTATAGATTTTAGGTTTAATTATTTAGCCCTTTCTTATGAAAGGGCTTTTTTAATTCAATGTAATTATGATTGAGAGATTAGGTGGTATAATACAGTCATGAAGCATTTTCGGACTATTGACTCTACAAATTCTTATGCGCTTAAACATATTGAGCAGCTTGAAGATCGAGAGGTTATTATTTCAGATTTGCAAACTACGGGTCATGGGCGGTTTTGCAGAAAATGGGTTTCTGATAATCAGGGTAATTTGTATTTAACATTTGTGCTCAAACCGGAGAATTGCAGTCATATTGCAAATATTACGCAGTATTTAAGTGTAGTACTGGTGCGGGTATTGAAAAAATATGCGGTATCTGCGATTATAAAATGGCCAAACGATGTGCTAGTTGACGGTGCCAAGATATGCGGAATTTTGTGTGAAGCTTCAATTTTGTCCGGTTCTGACAGGGGATTTGCGCTCGGTTTAGGTGTTAATTTGAACATGTCGGAAAATGAGCTTTCTGAGATTTCTCAGGCGGCAACTTCTTTGAATCTTTTGCTCGAAAGGGATATTGATAAAATGGAATTTGTCAGGGTGCTTTGTGAGGAGTTTTTTGCCGATTACGATAATTTTATAAATTCGGGTTTTAGTACAATTAAGTTTGAATATGAAAGTTATTGCAATTTTTTGAGTAATTACATTTGGGTTTCTGATGCTGATGGAGCCAAAACAAAATATCTTGCAAAATCGATAAATGAAGATGGTACGTTAGCGGTTATTGATAATTCAGGCAACGAAAACAAGCTTTTCTCGGCAGATATTGAGCCGATATAAAAGCTTATTGTGTTTGAGTTAGTGGAATTCAGTTTGGACAGGCTATTTCCAAAGCGGCAATTTGGTCGTGTCGTCAATGTTTCTTATTAATTCTTCACCGATAACTTCTTGAATAACAAATTCTGCTGCATAGACATAAGTTTCATCCATCAAATGCCCGCCAAAACAATTACCGTTTCTGTCAGAGGTTACGATATGTATATGACAGAACGGTTTATCATTTTTGAGTGAAACATTACCCATGCAAGATGATATTTCAAGCGGAGTTTGAGATTTGTGTACAGTGTAGATGTATTCCTTTTTCTCTTGATCAAAAAAACCTGTTTTAAGGCTCGATACTGCTCCTATTATGTTAATATAACCGGTTTTTATATTCTCTTTTATGCAGATTTTATTGATTTCTTCGAGCATGTCGGATTTGTAATCCAGTCTGCCCATATATGTTCTGCCTTGTTCGTACTGGTTTATTAACATAATTTTCTCCTGTCTTTTTTTTATTTTAAAAATAGTATATAATTGTCTAAAGTTAAGTTTTGTAAAAATTTTCAAAAAAAATTACAAAAACATTAAAGTTTCGGATGGATTGTGCCGATAAAAATAATGTATTATGTGGTGTAAGTATGGATAAGTTTGCATTATTAAATGAAGATACATTTGAACAAAGCCTTGGCGAGATACTACAAATCAACTCCAAGACGGATAAGCATACCATTCTGCTGGTTGATGATGAGATAAACAATCTTCAACTATTAAGAAGAACACTGCATAGAGATTATAATATTCTGACAGCGTCGAACGGCAAAGAAGCGTTGCAGATAGTCGAAGATAAAGGCAAAGAGATTTCATTGATAGTCAGCGACCAAAAAATGCCTGAAATGCAAGGTACTGATTTTCTGAAACAAGTTTCCAATGAATATCCCGATATTGTAAAAATATTGCTAACAGGTCATTTGGATGTTGATGCGATAGTAGATTCGATAAACGATTGCCATTTGTACCAGTATATTGTAAAACCGTTTGATCCTGCCGAGTTAAAAATGACCATTGAATCAGGCATAAAAAAATTCGATCTGGTTAATAATAAGACGGTTATCTTAAAGGATCTAAGAGAACTGTTTTATAAAACAATAAAATTAATTGCGGCTGCATTAGACGCAAAAGATCCATATACCCACGGTCATTCGCTGCGGGTAACTTTGTATTCGTTAATTTTGGCGAAAAAATTGAATCTGGATGACAATATGCTGGAAGAGATTGAAACCGCAGGATTGCTGCACGATATCGGCAAAATAGGTATACCTCAAAGTATTTTGTGCAAACCCGGCAGGCTTACTGATGAAGAATTTGCAATCATGAAATCACATCCGGAGCAGGCAGAAAAAATGTTGATGGGTATAAAAAAGTTAACGGTGATATCCAACTGGCTAAGAACTCACCACGAAAAATGGGATGGTTCGGGTTATCCTCAGGGTCTAAAAGGTGAACAAATTCCGCTTTCAGGCAGAATAATTGCGCTGGCAGATACCTATGATGCAATGACTTCTACTCGCTCATACAGAAAAGCACTTAGCCATGAAACTGCTGTCGAAGAAATAAAAAGATGTGCCGGTACTCAATTTGACCCCGTACTTGCGGATCTGTTCGTGCAGGTTCAAGATGAGATTGCTGCCGCAAAGGCTGATCCTGAAAAGTATTATCCTAAATACAGTTATTTACAAAAATTGATTAATGAAACTATTTAGAACTCGTTAGCAGCAAAATTATTCACCGGTGCCCAGAATTTGCAAATTGTTTTTTGCTTCTTTGTGATTTGGGTCTATGGCGAGTACTTTTTTGTATTCCTGTCTTGCAAGATCTGTTTTTCCGGCAAGTTCATATATTAGTGCTAAATTATATCTGATATCGGGATTGGTTTCATCTATGGACAGGGCGGTTGTTAAAGACTTAATTGCACCTGAGAAATCCTTATTACTTGCTTGTATAACCCCGTATTTAGTGTGTGCGGAAGCATTTCTCGGATCTATCGAAATAGCTTCTTTGTATTGTTTTTTCGCTTCAATTTGGTTTTGTAAGTCTGTGTATATATCTCCCAGATATTCATAGTAGATGCTGTTTTCCGGTGACAAGTCGATTGCTCTTTTGCAATTTTTTATTGCTTCTGAATAGTTTTTTACCGAGCGATTTGTGCTTGCAAGTCTGTAATATACATCAGGATTTTCACTGTTGTATTGAAGAGCTTCGGAAAACTTTTCAAAGGCTTCTGCTGTTTGCCCAAGTTCAAAAAGATATAATCCTTCTTCCGAAAGAATTGTGCTGATAATACCTTGCAATTTCGGTACAGCTGAAGGCTGTGCAGCTTCTATCGCATCCATGCAAACTTCAACTGCTCTTTTGTATTTTTTGTCTTTGCAATGTGCCATTGCAAGCGTTTTTACCATATCTAAATCTTTTCTGTCATAGTGCATTTCTTCTTTGATTATTTTTACGGCTTCTGAAGCTTTTCCTGTGTATGTATAAATTCTTGCCATTAAAGATTTGATTACGGTTTCATCCTTTTTTGGCAGGGTCATGGCTTTTGTTGCATATTCCAGTGCTTTATCATACTGTTTTAGGCTGAAATACAATTCTATTAAATCTTTATAATATTCAAAATTTTGTGGTTCCAATTCCAATAACAATTTTGAAACTCTTATTATGCTGTTGTTATCTTTCAATCTTGTGTATAGTTTTCTTATTTTTTTCAATAAGACAGTATTTTTTTCATTTTTGTAGAGGGCTTTTTTGTAATAATCCAGAGCTAATTTGTTTTCTCCCTGATTCATATATATATCGCCCATTGATATATAAATTTCTATTTTATCCTCTTCTTCAGGAATGGCGTTTGTGAGTTGTTTGTAGGTTTTTAATGCGGAATCAAATTGTCTTTCGTACATGTATAATGATGCAATATTTCGCATTGCCATAACGTTTGTATTATCTTGTTTAATAACATTGTTATAATACTGTATTGCACGTTTATATTGGCGAGTGTTTTGATAGAGTATTGCCAATTGTAAATTTAATTTGACTTCATTAGGGTTATTGCTCAATAAAACCAAAAGATGTGTAATTGCATCATACTCTTTTTTCGTATCGATAAACGATTTTACAAGCAGCCTTCGCAGATCATCAAATGCCGGATCCATTTCAAGATATTTTGTTGCAAACTCTTGTGCGGCAAGGTGATCTTTGTTGAGTATACAAGATTCAACCTCTTGAATTGCTTCTTCAGGTGAAATATTTTTCAAACTGCTTATATTGCTTTTACTGCCGCTCTTGTCGTTGATTCTCAAAAACAAATACGAGAACACAAGAAGAAAAACAAGTATAAGCAATATTAATGCGGGATTATCAAACATTTATTATCCTTATTAGCCCGGAGGCCATTTCATATCTCTGTTTGCGAGAAGATGTAAATGGAGGTGAAATACTTCTTGTCCTGCTGATTTTCCTGTGTTAATAACTGTTCTGTATTCTTTAATTCCAAGTTTTTGAGCTACAGCTTTTGCGCCCAGCAAAAGTTCTCCCAGTAAGTCTTTATCGTCCAGCCCGTTTAAAGATTCATAGTGTTGTTTGGGAATTATAAGAACATGCACAGGCGCCTGAGGGTTTATATCATTAAATGCAAATATTTTTTCATTTTGATACACAGGTGTTGTCGGAATCATACCGTTTGCAATTTTACAGAAAATACAATCTTTTGAGTCCATATTTCTCGCCCATTCAAACATTCTATATATATATTATAGCTTAATGTGTTGTAATTTGAAAGTAATTTTTATAAAATTAGTTAAGCTTCGTAGTATAGATACCAATAAAACAAAATAAATTAAATATCGTTATCAGTGTTGCAAAAGCGAGCTGAGAGCTAAGAAATTTCGATAAAGTTCGGTAATAAAAACAGAATAATGATAAGTAGTATGTGCCCGTAGCTAAGCTGGATATAGCGTCAGTCTCCGAAGCTGAAGGCCGGGGGTTCGAATCCCCCCGGGCATATTTTTTCTTGTTTTTGTCTTGACGGATACGAATTTGGCGCATAACTTTGCACGTTATCGTTATACTTAAAAGCAAAGCAAAACTCAGACAATTTTTTGTGCAAGATTTTCGTTGACAATTTATAGACAATTGTCTATAATAATAATATGGCAAGTGAGAAACAAAAAAAATTTTTTGAAAATCTTAAAAAATTATATGGTAAAGAACCGCTGCCCAGTTATGAAAAGATTGCACACGATTTTGGGTACAAGCATAAAAATTCTGTATGGCAGTACTTTAACAAGCTGAAAGAAGAAAATTTAATATGTGAAAAAAACGGACGTTTCTTTATTTCACCCTCAGAATTTGGGGCAATACTTTTTTCTTCCTCCGTGCGAGCAGGGTTTGCATCTGTTGGAGAAGATAGTATTGAACGGAGAGTGTCGCTGGATGAGAGCTTTGATTTGGACAATCCGTCTACTTTTATGTTCAAAGTTTCCGGTGATTCTATGGTAAATGCCGGAATATTCGATGGTGATACAGTTATTATTAAAAAATCTTCTGAGGCAAAAGATGGTGATATCATTCTGGCTTTTGTAGACAGAGGTTATACTCTCAAAAGATTTCGCAAAAAAAACGGCAAAATTTGGTTGCAACCTGAAAATCCGGAGTATCCGATTATTGAGCCGCAGGAATCGTTGACTATTTTTGGTATTGCGGTCGGGATTGCACGAAAGCTTTAAATATAAACAAAATATCCTTCCTAAGACGTGGCGGGGTTGTGGTTCGTAAGTTGCCCCGCCGATTATTTTACACTGAGATTTTGCGTGTTATAATCAACACTGATAGTTAATATGAGGACGAGTTAATGTTGGATATGAGATATTGTGAATTGAGCAAAGACGGTTTTGGATGTTGTATGACAGTTAAAGAAACTTTGTTCAGTGCACAGTCGGAGTTTCAAAAAGTTGATATTTTTGATACGGAGTCTATGGGTCGTGTTTTGACGCTCGACGGTTTGATGATGACTACCGAGCGTGACGAATTTTATTATCACGAAATGATATCGCATATCCCTATGTGTGCTCATAAAAATCCTAAATCTGTTTTAGTTATCGGTGGTGGTGATGGCGGTACGGTCAGAGAAGTTTTGAAACATGATACTGTTGAAAAAGTTGTTTTATGCGAAATCGACGGGATGGTCGTTGATGCTTGCAAAAAGTATTTGCCTACTATCGGGTGTGAACTTGAGAATCCTAAGGTTGAGGTGGTTATTGAGGATGCTATTGAATTTGTCAAAGACAAGAAGGGTCAATATGATATTATTTTAATTGATTCTACAGATCCGATGGGTCCTGGTGAAGGTTTGTTCACGGAAGAGTTTTATACTAACGTCAAAGATGCCTTAAAAGACGGTGGTATTATGGCTGCACAGTCTGAGTCTCCTTTTATTAACCAAAAAGAAATGAAGATGATGTATCCTTTATTAAAAAAAGTTTTTCCGATAGTGGATTGTTTTACGGGTCCGATCCCTTCATACCCCGGCGGGTACTGGTCTTGGGCTTTTTGTTCAAAGACTGTCAAGCCGCTTGATTATATCGATGAATCCAGAGCCGAGAAGGTTTCTCAACTTTGTAAGATTTATAACAAAGATTATCACCGAGCCAGATTTGCTCTTCCGAATTTTGTAAAAGAACTAATAAACTAAAATAATCCAAAGTGATAATGTATTTTGTCAGCTTCCTTGTATTATGAATATATAAGGAGTAAAAATGAGCGATAATCTGCTTGACAAAAAGAATGATAATCCAAAGATTGCTGAAAAGCATATTAATAAGTATATTTTAGACTTGCAGCGGCATTTTAATCTGTCGGATGCACAGATTGTCAAAATTTTGAATAACTGCATTTTGACCTACAGAAAAAAAGATACTTCAAAAAAATGGTGGCAATTTTTTCAAAAATCTGTAAAATAATAAAAGTTATTTGAACAGAGGACATCCTATGAGTGATTTGCAAGATATTAAGGTAGATTTGGATTTTGTTAACAAGTTGTACATGTTGGCAGAAAAGACTCCTCCTGAGAATGCAGATATTAGTTTGGATGATTTGAAACAGCTTGTAGATGCTATTGAGAGCAAGATGTACAAGCTAAAGACTCCTCAAAGCGGGCATGCACAAAAGTTTTATACTTCTAAACGGGAAGATTCTTCCGGTAAGTTTGAGGATGAAAGTGTTTTGATTATTGACGATTTATGTATTATTACTTACCAGCTGGGTGTGTTGTATAAGAACCTCGGGTACCATGTCACCGTCGCAAAAGATATTTATGATGCTGTCGATAAGTATAAGAAATTTAAGTTTAGTCTTGTTATAATGGATTTATTCCTGCCTACGGATAAGGAAGGTTTTATTCTTTTGGAGGAGTTGGTTAAGTTGCGTGAGATGAAGTCGCTTGATACCAGAATCGGGGTTATTACGGCTTCTTCTAAGCTTGAACACAGGGAAGTTTGTCTGCAAAAGGGGGCTGATTTTTATGTCGAAAAAACTGAAAATTGGCAGAAAAACCTTATTGAAGAATCTTCGGTAAAGTAGCTTTTAGTTTTGCGCAGTCTGATGTAGGATTGGTGAATTATGTAGAATTGTAACAAAATGATAAATTTTGCCACTTTATTCTATAGTTTTTATGAAAAAATGCCGATATTCATTATATAGAAACGCAAATATGCATGTAAATAAGTTAATAAAGGAGAAAAAAATGGTAGACTCAATCGATGTAAATACCAGTTCAAACGTTAGTTCGACCGGTTCAGTGAATGAACTGAGTGAAGAAGAGAAAAAGAAAAAGAAAGCTCAGGAGGAAGAAGGTTTATTCTCTTTCGGTTCTGAGGAGCAGTCAGGATCTAATTCCGGTACTCAAATTAGTGAAGATACAGCAAAAAGCACTGCCCAGTCTTATATTGCAACATTAAAAGCACAATATCCACAATTGGCAGCAAAACTTGATTCTTACTATGCAAGTCTTGATATTGCTTCACTTTGTGCTGATGTTAGCTCGGTTTCCGATATTAAGGCTTATATATACAGTGAAACAAAAATCTTTTTAAATTAGAATTTTCATTAATATTTATTGCTTAATGGTCAAAGTTCTCTGATTTTTTAGTGGGCTTTGACCGTTTTGTCTATATAGACGGACATTTTAGGGTTTCATTTAATTTAAAAATTTACAAAAATTTTTGTTTGTATTATTATAAAATCGCGTTCGCGTTGCGGACAGTTGCAGATTTATCTGTAATGGTTTAGATGCCTGTAGCCCAGCTGGCAAAGCAAGCGATGAGCTTGCGGATTCCAATAAAGTTTGGCTACGAACGCGCCG
>CASEVT010000083.1 GCA_949291445.1 uncultured bacterium
CTCAAAGCTTGCCGAATCAACATCAGAATAAAATTCAATCTTGTCTTGAAGCACATTTAACCCATTAATAGAGAGCATATGCTCAACTGTATGTTTTGAACCACCGATACCCAAAACGCTCAACCTTTCAACACCGGTTTGACTCTTCAACTTATCAGCCAGTTCGTATATCTCATTCACACGTGAAAGTTGATTTTGGGGTAAATTAACCCAATTTAAAAATTGTCCTTTACGGTTTGCTCTAGACGAAAACTCCTCGACAAACCGGTCAACCTTGGATGCATATTTTTCAAAACCAACCCCGTAGAACTTAGTCGTAATATCAAAACTTTTTGTCAACATATATCTGTCTCCTTTACCTAACTTTTTGCAACAACACTAACTTCCAAATCGCCATAACTATTTACATGACCGGTCGTTTCTTCAACAATATATTGAAGTTCATCCTTACCTGAAATAGCATCCTCAGCACAATTCATTGCTTCTTCAAAATCCTTGAATTCACCGACCAAGCTTTTTGAGAAATCAGAACCCTTTTTTAAAGTATACACATGAAACATTAAGGCAACTCCTTCTGTTAACATAAACTAACCTTTAACAATATCATACTACATAATTATTTTTTGATAAGAAAAAAGAACGTCATACTAACGTTCTTTTTCCTAATCAAATTAAAAAACTAACTGTAACTACTTAACAGACTTAGCAACAACATCTGTCATATCGTCACCGCCGTATAATACAACACCTTTTGAAAGTACCATATTATATCCTTGTTCTTTTGCTTTTTGGGCGATAACAGCAGAAATGCTTGTATCAATAGCTTTTAGCTTTTTAGCGTAATCATCTTGAATAGCTTTTCTTTTGTCGTTCAACTGTTTTGTATATTTTTCTTCAAGTTTTTTCTTTTCGGCATCATTTTTTTGTTTTGCAATATCAGCATTAGCAGTCTTTACAAAAGAAGAAAGGCTATCGAGTTTGTTCTTTTGTTCAACTTTAAGAGCTTGTACTTGCTTAGAAGATTCAACAACCTTCTGAACATCAACAACAGCTATTTTGGAATTGGCAATGCTGGATACAGCAAAGTTAGTTGTAAGCATACCGGCCAATAAACAAATTACACCAACTAAAGCGACTTTTGAATTTTTCATTTTATTCTCCTCTATTATTCTTCTATCGCACTCTGATTTAATAATATTACATCATTTTTTACAATACATCAAGTAAATTGAAAAAAGAGCGAACCCAAAAACGAGTTCGCTCTTTTATTATCAGACTAATAATATCAATTAACTAGTAGAAAATAACAACCCCTGCGGGAACACCATCCTTACCTGTGGTATCCTGACAGTTAGGTCCGGGTTCACTGCCGGTACCGTTACCACCGGTACCATAAGCCGTATCAGAGATATCACCATCTTGACCGGGATAACCCTCAGTGTAATAGCCTTCACCCATAATAGCGTTGTCTCCGGCCTCACATTCTTCATAAATACGTTCTTGTACTCCGCCGGCACCGCCCCTGGCAGTGGCAAACTCTCTGCCATCAATCAAAATTCTGACATCGCCACCGTTTGAACCGCTGGATGAATGACCACCGGCACCTCCGGGACCGACAATGATAGAAACTTTACCTGTTGTATCTTTTAAATAACCCGTACGGATTTCACCGGCTTCACCGCCAAGTCCACGATCAACCCAGTATGTAGTACACTCTACAAAACCGACTTGACCATCACCAACTTTATTAAGGACATTATTTGGAGACGGATTTGTCGTAAAGTGATCGCCGGGATTATGTCCACCACCGGCACGACCACCGCCATTAGCGCCATGTCGACCAACGCTACCGCCTTGACCTCCGGCCAAGGATTGAGTAGCAGCATTTTCTATGCCCGGTCGTTCTACAGTAACAGCGTTATTTCCACCTTCTATTGTCTCTTTCACGAACAGTTGCGTAGGATTAGCGCTTTCACCTTGAACAACACCGGCCTTACCTATGATCATCAGCGAATTTAAAGATTCTTCCTTATATATACTACAAGTTTTTGGCATAGAACCACTGTGATCGAGTGTACAATTATGTTCGCCTGCCGGATGTCCGCATACATCTGTATCCTGCAATGCCTGCAAAATAGCTTCTTCACTACACTCA